>CAIUHT010000902.1 GCA_903898975.1 uncultured Planctomycetaceae bacterium | reverse complement strand
GAGGCTGACAGGGCAAAATCCGTCGAGGAATCTCGAATCAGCCAGTCGGCACCAAGTTCGCCTGTGACCGAAACCCCCTGGCCATCTGTGGCTTGCGCAAGCCTGACGTGGGCCCCTGCCATCGAAAAGTCAAGGCTGCGCGAACTGGCGGAAAGCTGGTCTGTGACCAGCGCGACAGAGCCGCCAAACTGCAATTGAAAGCTTTCGGCCCCTCGGGACACCGTGACCAGACTTTGTCCGATGCTGGAAGTGGCCTCGACACGATCGACCACTGCATCAGACAGAATCACACTGTCAGAGCCCCCGCCCCCCACAAACTGCACGTCAAACCACTGCGCCGCCTCACCCGCCAGATCAATTTCCAGCGTTTCGTCGTCTGCAGATCCAATGATCTGGAGCCCTTGTCCTGGTTGGGCGTGCTGTTCGAAGACGAGCTCGGCCCCCTGATGGACCCGCAGCAGATTCCCCTCACCCGTATTTGTGACCGTCACACGGTAATGATCACTCACCCCGTCCGCCGGGCCAGCAACCAACACGGCCTGTTCGACCGGGGCGGAAGTGGGAGAGGCAATCCCGGCGGGCACGCCATCCAGAACGCGCCGGTCCTCAAGCCGCTCGCTGGAGAGACGCGTGCCGGATGAATTTGAGGATTTCGGCGACTTTCCGTTAGGCCCGCGCTTCGTACCGTAGATCACTCGGGACCACCGATCCAGCCAATTCACAAGGGTCATCGGTCGTGCTTCCTACGGCATGGGGATCGGCACAGTCGGCCAATCACGCAACCAGCGTTGTTTGGCCTGTCGTGGCAACCCGCGAGGGTCGCATGGGAACAACCCCACCTTGATCGTGAGGCATCAGATCGCATTATCGGCCCAAGTCGGACCTGGGTCAAACTTTGAGGCTTGCGTGGGGGATTTAACGTTTATAACGTCAGCTCCCACCACTTGATTCACATGGGATCAGACATGAACTCCTGAATTGTTTACGGGAACATAATCATGAAACCAATGTCGATTTTTGCGACTTCGAAGCAGGTGGGAGCCCATATTAATCGCGCTGACCCCGAAAACCAAACAGGTGAACACAAACACCCCAGTCCGGTAATGAGAACCTTGCTCTTCACAAAGCCGGCCAATGCCTCCCGGGGCCCCTTGAAATCCCGCACAACAACACGACCTGCCGCCTGGGTATCCAGTGCAGCAGGCCGAACCGGGCAAGCCCCTCGCTAGCAGGCAACGCGACGGGCCGAACGTCCTCGGACGAAGGTTGGCTATTTGTTCGTGATCAACGTGCTGCGAACAAACCGATGGCATTCGATGCAGCTGAGTGTCAGATCCATATTCGCCAGTGCGGCACCATCGAGCCGCTTCTCCTTGGCCTGCTTCTCCAACCGGTCAACCACCCGTCGAAACTCGTCGGCATGCTGGGTGTACATCGCTTCTTTCACCACCACGAAATCTGCCGCGGCGCTGATTGCCTTGAGCTGTTTCGCCCCCTGCGCGATCATCTCGTAGTCTTCGACCACGAGGCCTTCCATGACTTTCTGGGTGGCCTCAAGCTTCTTTCGCATGAACAGTTGCAACGGAGTCTTCTTCGGTTCCGCCGCGGCTGCCCCCTGCCCCTCAAGCTGCGGCTGGGTCGCAGCCTCGGAGGAATCGCTCGCCATCCTCCACCCGCCACCCAAGGCAACCAGCAGCAGTCCCAGGGAGAGAATCCGTCGACTTGAGAGCTTCATCTTGACTCCAGAGACAAGGGGGAGACACGGCCTGTCGAGCAGTCGCTACGGTCAGTCTCGGTGCAGCCAAACCTGACGGCCCGCTCTCTAACGACGAGTGCGGCCCATGCTCTTCGCCGGGCTAGATGAGTTTACCGACGGAAGGTCAAGAGGGTCAATTCGTGCGTTTCGGTTCCGATGCGACAACGGAAAGTTGTATCTGTATGATTCGGTCAGTGGCCCCCCATCGGCGCCTCGCCTGTCCACAGCAACCCAGCCCTCCCTGCTTCCCCAATGACCAGTCCGAATCTCTTCAACCGAATTTGGGACCTCCACACCGTTGCGACTCTGCCCTCGGGACAGACGCAACTGTTCATTGGCCAGCACCTGATCCACGAAGTCACGAGTCCCCAGGCGTTTCAGATCCTCCGCGACCGTGGCCTGAAAGTGCTGTTCCCCAGCCGAACCCTGGCAACCGTCGATCACATCATCCCCACCGACAACCAGGCCCGGCCGTTTTCTGACAACCTGGCAGAAGAAATGATGTCAGCGATTGAGAAAAACTGCCACGAATTCGGGATCGAATTGCTGAACCTCCAGGATCGACGGCAGGGGATCGTGCATGTCGTCGGGCCCGAGTTGGGGATCACGCAGCCAGGCATCACCCTCGCCTGTGGCGACAGTCACACCAGCACGCACGGTGCCTTTGGCTGCATCGCCTTCGGAATCGGAACCAGCCAGGTCGCCGATGTCCTGGCCTCGCAGACAATGGCAATTGATCGTCCCAAGGTCCGCCGGGTGGGCGTGACCGGGCGGTTGCACAGGGGAGTCTTCGCCAAGGATGTGATCCTGCACATCATCGCCCGCCTGGGTGTTCAAGGGGGCGTGGGCTATGCGTACGAGTTCGCGGGCGAAGTCTTCTCCAGGATGACGATGGAAGAGCGGATGACCGTCTGCAACATGAGCATCGAGGGAGGGGCTCGTTGCGGGTACATCAATCCAGACGAGGTGACTGTCGAGTACCTTCGGGGACGGCCGCACTCTCCACAGGGGGCCGAATTCGAGCGGGCCGCCGCCTGGTGGCTCAGCCTCGCATCGCAGCCAGACGCAGCCTTCGACGATCGGGTGGAACTCGACGGCAATGCGATTGAGCCCACAGTGACGTGGGGCATCAACCCTGCCCAGTCGGTTCCCGTCACCGGCCAACTGCCCGCAGCCAGCGATTTTCCTGCAAGCGAACAGGCTGGCATCCGCGAGGCGCTGACGTTCATGGATCTTCGCGAACGTCAACCGATCAAGGGAACG
>CAIUHT010000901.1 GCA_903898975.1 uncultured Planctomycetaceae bacterium | reverse complement strand
TCGCGCCGAAGGTCGTCGGTCACTTGGATTTGAACTCGACGCCGTACGGCTGCGTAGTACAAGACTGCATGAGGAACACGATAGCCGGCCTGCTCCAGCAAAATCGCCTGCAACCCAACTTGCACTCGATCTGTTGGCCAGGGTACGAGTTCGTCATCACTGCCGTCGGGTTGCTCAGGAGTCTCTGGTTCCCCGAGTTTTTTGAGCGTGCGTGGCCGGCCCTTGCGATATTCCACAGGAACAGCCACATCGCCACTGATCTCGGTGAGATCGAGTGTTGCAGTGAGTCCCAGGTCGTCGTCTGTCAACGTGAGGCTGCGTGCGATCGCTGGTCGTTCCGCGTTATCCTCATCCTCACAGGTTCGGCGCTTGGTCGCACTCGGGGAGTCCACGCGCTTGTGAAGCCGCGAACCCTGTGCAGTGTCTTCGCTTGAGACATGAATTCCCTCGACCTCCATGTAGTAAAACAATCGTGGGCAATATGCATATTCGGCAACGTTGCGCGCCGGCCACAACGGCTTGTCCATCCTCAACCTCATGCGAGAGTATGCGCTGCTCGGTCTGGGTGGGCTCGGAAGTAATAACAAGAACGAGAATACCACAGCCTCCTGGCCCCATGCAATCAGCAAGTCTTTTCCGTTCGCGAGTGGGCGCGCTCGTCCTGGCCGGCAATTCGTTCCCCAAGGCTAGAGGCTGGCTCGACCTTGTTTCCCAGATGGGCGGGAAGTCACGCTTCACGAGTTGAAGGCCTCAGCCACTGTTGCCCTTGTGTTCCTCGAGGGCGTAAAACAGCCAGTGGCTCTCGCGCAGGTCCACTGGGTTTGCGCTCCGCTTTTTAATCCACTGTCGCGCGTCTCCTCCCGCTCCTCTCACCCCCCATGCCCGATCTTGCCGATGGTGAAACTGTCGAGATGCAGGGGTCTGGGGCGAAGCCTTACCTGCTGAAGAACACGGGTGGGGTCTTCTCGTGCTCGTGCCCTGCCTGGCGGAATCAGTCGATTCCTATCGAACGCCGGACTTGCAAGCACCTCAAGAAACTGCGCGGCGAAGCGCTGGAGCTGGCTCGGGTCGCCGCCGCGAGCCAGGGACTGGGTGGCTCTGCGGGTTCGTCCGCCGCTGGTGCCAGCGGGGTGGGGTTGACCTCGGCGGGTGGTGAGCCGGGGAGCGATGCGGGCGGCGATGTGGGGGAGGTCGCCTCCTCCCGGCCGCCGGTGGAGCTGTTGCTGGCTGAGGCGTGGACGGGGGAGACCGAGATCACCGGCTGGTGGATGAGCGAGAAGCTGGATGGCGTCCGGGCGTATTGGACCGGGAAAACCTTTCTCTCCCGGCTGGGCAATGAGTTCCTCGCGCCCGAGTGGTTCACCGCCGGGCTGCCCGATCATCCTCTCGATGGCGAACTCTGGCTCGGGCGCAAGGCGTTCCAGCGGGCGGTCAGCATTGTCCGCCGGCGTGATCGCAGTGTGCACTGGCGCGAACTGCGGTACGTCGTGTTCGACCTCCCCGAGATGTCCGCCCCCTTCGAAGAGCGGACGCGGCACCTCCACGACCTGCTCACCCGCACTCCGCTGGAGTTCGTTCAGCCCCATCTCCAAACGCTCTGCCGGGGGACCGACCACCTCGCCGACGAACTCGCCCGCGTCGCCCACCTGGGAGGCGAAGGGCTCATGCTCCGCCAGCCCGGCTCACTCTACGTCGCCGGCCGCTCGGCCACGCTGCTGAAGGTCAAGCAGTTCCTGGAAGGGGAAGCCCGCGTGCTGGAACACCTCCCCGGGGCCGGCCGACACAAAGGCCGGCTGGGGGCGCTGCTGTGCGAACTCGCCGACGGCAAGCGGTTTTCGATTGGCACCGGCTTCTCGGATGAAGAACGCCGGTCTCCCCCGCCCGTCGGCGCACTCGTCCAGTTCCGCTACCAGGAACTCTCTGACGCGGGGATCCC
>CAIUHT010000900.1 GCA_903898975.1 uncultured Planctomycetaceae bacterium | reverse complement strand
CCACGCCAACCCCGACTTCGCCCTCAAGACCATCCAGGCGGCCGAGCGGGCCGGGGCCCGCATGATTGTGCTGTGCGACACCAACGGTGGCCGCCTCCCGGCTGAGATTGTCGCCGGGGTCGAGGCGGCCCGCCGCGCGGTCTCGGTCCCGCTGGGCATTCACTGCCACAACGACTGCGACCTGGCGGTCGCGAACTCGCTGGCGGCGGTCGGGGCCGGGGTCCGGCAGGTGCAGGGGACCATCAACGGCCTCGGCGAGCGGTGCGGCAACGCCGACCTGATCAGTGTCGCGGCGAATCTCGCGCTGAAGCTTCCGGGGAGCGAGATCCTGGCCGATCGAGGGGTGGCCCGGCTGACCGAGCTGTCGCGGTTCGTCTACGAACTGGCGAACATGAACTTCCGTGCGAACCAGCCGTTCGTGGGAGCGAGCGCCTTCGCCCATAAGGGAGGCATGCACGTGCACGCGGTCAACCGCCTGGCCCGCAGCTACGAACACATCGACCCCGAAACGGTGGGGAATGAGCGGCGGATCCTGGTGAGTGAACTCTCGGGCCGATCGAACATCGTGGCCAAGACCACCAAGTTCGAGATCCAGCACGACCGGGCCCTGATGGAGCGGATTCTCGACGCCGTCATGCGGGAAGAGGCGCTGGGGTACCAGTTCGAAGCGGCCGAGGCATCATTCGACCTGCTGGTGCTGAAGGTCGCCGGCCAGCACCAGCCCCGCTTCCAACGGGTGCACTACCGTGTCAATGTCGAGACCGACCGCGACAGCCTGCCACTGACCGAGGCGACCGTCAAGCTGCGCATTGGCGACCGGGTCGAGCATGTGGTCGCCGAGGGCGATGGCCCCGTCAATGCCCTGGACCAGGCGTTGCGCAAGGCACTGCTGTCGGTGTATCCGTCGCTGGCCCAGATGCAGCTGGTCGATTACCGGGTGCGGGTCATCAACTCCAGCGAGGGGACGGCGGCGCGAGTCCGGGTGGTTATCGAATCGCGCGACGACCACGACGTCTGGAGCACCGTTGGCGTCAGCGAGAACGTGATTGAAGCCAGTTGGCTGGCCCTGGTCGACAGCGTGGAATACAAGCTCTCCAAGGACGAGGGTCTGCTCCGCATCGGCCAGCCTGTCGCCCCTCCGGCCTCCGCTGGCTGAACGGGGCCCGCTCCCGGTTCGCGGACCCGGCCAATTCCTCGCGACTTCCCTTCCCGACCCGGGCCACTGTTCCTCGCCTTTGCTCGCCGCTCTTCGATCGCCACCGTCCCAGCCCCCCCTGCCATAACCCTCGCCGCCGCCGGTTTTCGTCCACGCCACCCGCGGCAGTTTGCTGTCTCGAATCTCTTTCCACTCCCCCCGCGGTCCCTGCCGGCGGGTTCCCCTGTTCTCTCCCAGTCACATCATGTCGGCCGAACTCTCCAAGACTTACGAACCGCGGCTCGTGCAGCCGCGATGGCTCGAATACTGGCTCCAGCACGGCTGCTTCGATGCCCAGGTCGATCCGGCGAAAAAGCCGCATGCGATCATGATCCCCCTGCCCAATGTGACCGGGGCCCTGCACATGGGCCACGCCCTCAACGGGACCTGCCAGGACCTGATCACCCGCTGGCGGCGGATGCAGGGCTTTTCGGCCCTGTGGATGCCCGGGACCGATCATGCCGGCATCGCCACCCAGGCGGTGGTCGAACGCCGCATGCTAGAGGAGGAACGCAAGACCCGGCACGACATTGGCCGCGAGGCGCTGGTCCGGCGCATCTGGAACTGGAAGGATGAGTACGAGCAGCGGATTCTCAACCAGCTCAGGCAGCTGGGGGCCAGTTGCGACTGGCGGCGCACCCGCTTCACCCTCGATGACATCTGTTCGCGCGCGGTCCGGCACACCTTCTTCAAGCTGTTCCGCGACCGGCTGGTCTACCGCGGCAAGCGCCTCGTCAACTGGGACACCTACCTTCAGACCGCCGTCGCTGACGACGAGGTCTTCACCGAGAACGTCAAGGGGCATTTCTGGACGTTCACCTACCCCGTCGTCGGCACCGACGAACGCCTCGCCTTTTCGACCACCCGTCCCGAGACCATGCTGGGTGACACCGCCATCGCCGTGCATCCCGACGATGACCGCTACCGGCACCTGCATGGGCGACAGGTCCAGCTCCCCCTGTCGGGGCGGACCATCCCCATTGTGTGCGACGCGCAACTGGTCGACCCCGCCCTCGGGACCGGGGTGGTCAAGGTGACCCCCGCCCACGACCCGAACGACTACGCCTGCGGACTGCGGCTGGGGCTCCCGCAGATCAACATCCTCAACCCCGACGGAACGCTCAACGCCCAGGGGGGGGCCTTCGCCGGACTCGACCGCTACGAGGCCCGCCAGCGGGTCGTGGCCGAGATGGAGCGGCTGGGGCACCTGGTGCGGGTCGAAGACCGCGAGATTCCGCTGGCGCACAGCGACCGCAGCAAGACCCCCATCGAGCCGTACCTCTCCGACCAATGGTTCGTGAGCATGGACTCCCTGGCCGAGCAGGCACTGCAGGTGGTCCGCGAGGGTCGGGTCAAGTTCTTCCCCTCGCGCTATACCAAGACCTACCTCGACTGGCTGGGGGAAAAGCGCGACTGGTGCATCAGCCGGCAGCTGTGGTGGGGCCACCAGATTCCCATCTGGTACTGCTCCACCTGCTCCGAGGCCGATCTGCAGTCAGCCTTCGCCAACCAGCCCGACGTTACCTGGCAGCGCGACCCCGAGGACCGGGGCTGGCTGATCTGCTCCGAGCACGACCTGGGCCCCGAGGCCCTGGGGGCCGGGCACACCCTGCGGCGTGACGAAGACGTCCTCGACACCTGGTTCAGCTCGGCGCTCTGGCCACTCGCCACGCTGGGCTGGCCCGATGAAGGGAGCAACCCTCCGCTCGCCGGGCAACCCGACCCCAGCGGGGCCGGCCACAACCGTGTGCTCGAGTACTTCTACCCCACCAGCGTGCTCATCACCAGCCGCGATATCATCACGCTGTGGGTCGCCCGCATGGTGATCATGGGGCTGTACAACCGCGGGGAAGTCCCGTTCGCGCACGTGCATGTGCACCCCAAGATTCTCGACGGGTTCGGGCAGACCATGTCGAAGAGCCGCGGGAATGGCGTCGACCCGCTCGACCTCGTCGACAAGTACGGCGTCGATGCGGTGCGGTTCACCATCGCCTCGCTCGCCGGGGAAAGCCAGGATGTCCGCCTGCCGGTCGGGTACGAGTGCCCGCACTGTGCCGAGGTCATCCCCCAGACCCTCGAGCATCAGAAGGCGATTCCGGCGGGGGGGGCGAAGCCCCGGCTGAAGTGCCCGAAGTGCAAGGCGTCGCCCCAGTACAGCAGTCCGTGGTTCACCCCCGACGCGGGGGAGCCAGTGGCACGGGTTGTCAGCGACCGCTTCGAATACGGGCGGAACTTCTGCAACAAGCTCTGGAACGCCACCCGTTTCGCGTTCATGAACCTCGCGAACTACACCCCCGGGCCAGTCTCGCCCGAGGAACTGCGACTGGAGGACCGCTGGATCCTCAGCCGGCTGGTCGCGACCGCCCGGACCGTCAACGCCGAACTCTCCGACTACCACTTCGACGCCGCCACGCGGGCCCTCCGCGACTTCACCTGGAACGAATTCTGCGACTGGTACGTGGAACTGGTGAAGCCCCGGCTGCGCGACGAGGCGGCCCGCCCGGCGGCCCAGCGGGTGCTGGTGACGGTGCTCGACACGCTGCTCCGATTGCTCTCGCCGTTCACCCCGTTTCTGTGCGAGGAACTGTGGGCCAAGCTGAATGAACTGGCCCCTGTCCGCGGCCTGGTGACGCAGCGTCCCGAATCGGGACCGTGCATGCTGGCGGCCTGGCCCGAACCAGTCTCGGGCTGGCGCGACCTCGACCTCGAAAAGCGGTTTGACCGGCTGCAGGAACTGATCGCCTCGGTCCGCAACGTGCGGGCCCTGTACCGCATCGACGATCGCGTCGAACTCGCCCTGCACATCCGCTGCGAGCCCGAGTTGGCTGGCGAGCTGCGCGATGTCTCGAGCCAGTTCACCCACCTCTCCCGGGCCGTGCTGCAGGGAGTGGGCCTCGATGTGTCGCGGCCCGGCACCTCGGCTGCCTTCTCGCTCGGCGATGCCGACGCGTACATCCCCTTGGCTGGGGTCATCGACCGCGAGGCCGAGCTGACCCGGCAGACCAAGGAGGCCGAAAAGATCCGCGGCTTTATCGTGGGGCATGAACGCAAGCTCTCGAACGAAAGCTTCGTCGCCAAGGCGCCTCCCGAGGTGGTCGAACAGGTCCGCGAGACGCTCGCCGGCCTGCGCAAGCAACTGCAGGGGGTCGAAGAGGCGATCCGTCAACTCACCGCCGAGGGTTAATCGCCGCGCGGCACGTGCCGAACGGAAAACTCGCTGGGCCGAACGGAAAACTCGCTGGGCCGAACGGAAATCGCGCTGGGCCGGACCGACCTCCGCGGGATCAGCCCGCGTGGTGCCGCACAGCCGGGACCACCCGCCGCGCGGCGCAGGGCCCGCCACGTCAGCCGCGGCACTGCCT
>CAIUHT010000899.1 GCA_903898975.1 uncultured Planctomycetaceae bacterium | reverse complement strand
GGATGAAGAAGAAGACCGACCAGATGAACGGCAAGTACTCATCGGCGGGATGCCCCACTGCCGCCAACGCCGAGCCACTCGCGTGAGCAGGGGCCCCGTGCCCATGGTGGACTGCGTCGCCGTGATGAGCGTCCAGATGGGCGTGCTGGGGAACTGCGTGCCCGTTGTCATGATCTCCTTGGCCGTGATCGTCATGCCCGTGATCGTGCCCGGTTCCGAAAGTCGGCCGAACCACTTCATCCCGCAGAAACAGCAGGATCGCCTCCCAGAACCCCCAGAACCGGCCCTTGACCGGCTCTCCCGTGGCGACCCGCTTGGCAAGCCCCCGGAAAATGAGGACCCCCAGGATCACCACCAGGACTTCGATCAGCATGAACTTCGTGATGCGGAAGCCCAACTGCGCGAACGGCTGAGGGATGTGCAATTCACCCCCGAGGAACTGCGGCAGTTCGAACACCTCTGCGTCGCGGATGTGGTGAAACACATCGCTGTGACCTTCGGCTGACATGAAGGCTGAAGCTCTCGATCGGGTTCGGGAAGGGAAGTCAATTCGGCCGCGACAGGAATCCGATCATCCGGATGCTGGTGCGGGAAGTCTTGAGAACGAAGCAAGGGACCGGGCACAGGCCAGCTCCCTCACGAATCTAGGTTGTGGATGACCGACCTGGCGAGTTGACGATCGCTGATTCTCAGTCTTTGGGGGAAGGGGAACCCTTGGGGGTGACCAAATCGCGACCGTCTGACACTGCTTCAGAAGCCGAACTCGGACCAGCCACGCGTCGTTTTTTCCGCTGCTGATAGTTGTCGCGATCTTCGCGATGGACCATCAGCACCGTTTCCGCCGCCAACATGAACAGGTAGAAGAGGGTCAGCCACGACAGGGAATTCCCCCGCTCCAATCGCAGCTGAAACTCCATGTGGTACAGCGCCCAGCCCGCGGCGACAACGCGCAGTGCCATGGCGAGGCCCACCAGCCCCAACGAACTCCACCGCGGGGGCCACGCGGCGATCAGCACGATAATCAGGCAGCCCGGGATGAGGCAACTGGCCCACCCCCACGCCAACCCCCACCAGACCGCCCGGCCAAACAGCCGCTCACCGAACGGCACACCCAGCAGCGCGATCAGCAGGGAAACGCACACCACCCACGCCACCTGCCAGGGCCAGGCAAGTCTCGCGAACAAGCCTGTCATGGAAGGCGATCCACCCCCGAATTGGGAGTTTCACGCGGCGGAACTGGGGTACCTGGCTCCCGCGAGTCGGGTCTGACCGGAGCCCTCCCCCGTCCAGATCTCGGACCCCGCGATGAAGCCAGCCGCATCAGTTGCTGCAGCCCGGACCACATCCCCAAGGCCCCGCCCCCGATGGTCAACCAAGGGGAACAGTTCCAGCGATTGTCGAGCCATAGCCCACCCAGCGTGGGCAGGACCATGGTCAACGCCGCCGACAGACATTCCGAGGCAAGCTGATATCCCTCCGCCACACGCCGCCGGGAATCGCCCTGGGGTGAGACCATAACAAGCGCCTGGAATGAGGGTTGGGGCTGAAGAGTAGTCAGCCCGCCGGGAGGTGTCAAAGAGGTCGGCGGTCACGCGAGTAAATTCCCAAAGCTGGTGCAGGCCCGGAGGGTGGTCGAAACGCGAGCAGCCCGCTCTCAGACTGACCTCTCCGGCCGCTTGGAGCCCCGTTGGGGGGGAGTGCGTGACCAGGGCGACTTGGAAGAAGGGGTGTTGACCGCACGCAAACCCAAGCCAAACAAGCGGTTGGCTGGATTTTGGAGGCCCGGTTTTTGCTTCGCGCACCCCCCCCGCACGATTGCAACCTGGACCGCTTCCTTGCTAAAACAACACAGGGGTTCATTGTTTTGCACCCCTGCCCAGACGGTTCCCACGGGTGAGAATTCTTTCAGGGAGCCCCGGGGACGGGCACGCCGCCCACGTGGTTCCAAAGGGTGTTGGAGCCGCTCCATCGGTTTGGAGGCAGTTCAGGGTTTTCTCAAGTCCATGCCGCAGTCTCACGGTGCCGCCCGAGGTGGAGACTCCCGGGGTAAACGGTCCCCGTCCTCCCGCCCGACCTCCCCCAAGGCTGGTCCGGCCGCGTCCCGCAGTGCCGCGAGGAAAGCCCCCAAGACCCCCGCCGGCTCACGCAAACAGCCCCGCCGCGCTCAACCCGTTCGCGAAGAGCGGCTTCCCCCCGCCACCGCAAACGCCGCCCCCCCACTCGAGGCGCACGCCCGCGCCAGCGTCCCTCCCGATCTGCTCGCTGCCTCCAAACCGGCCGCGCTCCCCGAGACCCTCGGTGGGGCGACCCCGCTTCAGACCGCCGTCGCCACTGCCTCCAGCCGTCGCGACCTGAGTGCCGGGAACGGTGGCGACTCCCGTGGTCCCAGTCAGATTCTTACCGAGGTCTGTGACCGGCACTGGCTGCGGGCCCGCTGGTCGGTGACGCGCGAGAGTGTGCGCCGAGCCGAGGCGCGGCTGGCGACCGAGTGGCACCGTGCCGTGCCGGTGCTCCGCCTGCTTGAGGTGCGTGAAGACGAAGCGCATTCGAACGCCGAGCGATTTGTGCGCGAGGCGCAGATCGACTCCGAGACCCACACCTGGTACCTCCCGGTCCCCTCGGGGGGGACCAGCTACCGCGTGCACATTGGCTACCGCGGTTCGGCCGGCACCTTTTTCGCCCTCGCCAAATCGAACATCTGCCATTTTCCCCGGCAGGATCGCGAAGGGGCAGTGGAGAGGCTCCCGGGCCTGACG
>CAIUHT010000898.1 GCA_903898975.1 uncultured Planctomycetaceae bacterium | reverse complement strand
GGCTTTCTCGAACAGCCGTTTGAACTGCGGGTTCTTGCGGTACTGCTCGATCTTGCGCTTCGACAGTTTTTCTTTTGACCCCGGCGCGGCGACGTAGGGGACATGGGCAAACTGGGGCAACGTGTTCCCCAGTGCCTGGTGCAGCAGCACCTGGATGGGGGTGTTGGAGAGGTGCTCTTCGGCCCGGATGACGTGGCTGATGCGCATGTCGGCATCATCCACGACCGTGGCGAAGTTGTAGAGCGGAGTCCCGTCGCCGCGGAGGATGACCGGATCGGGCAGCAGTGCCCCGTCCCATTCGACCCGACCGCGGATGGAATCGTCGATGACCACCTGTTGGTCGCGGGGGATCAGGAACCGCAGGACCCACGGGGCCCCCTGGGCGTCGAGCGCGGCCCGCTGGGCGTCGGTCAGGTCGAGCGAGCGGCGAATGTTGAGGTAGGGGCGTTTCTGGCGGTCGGCTTCTTTGCGGTCGTTCTCGACCTCTTCGCGGGTCGAGTAGTCGCGGTACGCCAGTCCCCCCTGTTCGAGCTTGCGGGCCGCCGCCTGGTAGAGGTGCCCGCGCTGCGACTGATAGTAAGGAGCGTGCGGACCGTCGATCTCGGGGCCTTCGTCCCAGGTGAGGCCGAGCCAGCGGAAGGCCTGCAGGATGGGGCGGAGGGCGGTCTCCTGGTTGCGGGCCTGGTCGGTGTCGTCGATCCGCAGGATAAACTGCCCACCATGCCGGCGGGCCCACAGCCAATTGAACAGGGCGGTCCGCATACCGCCAATGTGCATATACCCGGTTGGGCTCGGGGCGAAGCGTGTTCGAATGGTCATGGGGCGGATTTTACGGCGGTTTTTGCAAAAGGGTCAAGCCGCAGTTGAAAAGCTTTCAATGGCGTGGCGAGCCTCTTCACAAAACCTCTGGACACCCCCCCGAGCATGAATTATCAACCCGCCCCTCACCAACTCACCCTTCCGCGGCCGAGCCCCCCGGGCTCGTTCGAGGGGTTCCGCGAGCTGCGGTCACCCAGCGAATTTCCCGCCGCACACTGGCCCTGCTTCCCGTCCTCTCCATCACGACCCTGTCGGTTTCGCCGGGCACTGGCCCAGCGCTCGCCGGCTTGTTCCTTCACCTGTCGCACGCATGACTGTTGCGGTCTCCCCCTCCTCCTCCACCGACATGAAGACGCAGGCCGCGGGCCTGGCGTTGCCCATCTTGTTGGTGTTCTGCGTGGTGGTGCTGGTGATGCCGCTGCCGACGTGGCTGCTGGACCTGGCGCTTGCGGCGAACATCGCGGCGGCGGTGCTGATGCTGCTGACCACGCTGGCTGTCCGGCATCCGCTGGAATTCAGCGTGTTTCCGTCCCTGTTGCTGATGTCGACCCTGTACCGGCTGGTGCTGAACATCGCCTCGACCCGCCTCATCCTGACGGAAGCGGGCGAATCGGGGACGCAGGCGGCGGGCGCGGTGATCGAATCGTTCGGGCAATTCATGGCGGGGGGACAATTGGGCATCGGCCTGATCCTGTTCCTCGTGCTGCTGATTGTGCAGGTGGTGGTTGTGAACCAGGGTGCGGCCCGCATTGGCGAGGTCGCGGCCCGCTTCGCCCTCGATGGGCTCCCCGGGCGGCAATTGGCGATTGACGCCGATCTGCAGGCGGGAAGCATCACCCCGGCGGAAGCGACACACCGCCGCCAGCAACTGGCGCGACAGGCCGACTTTTACGGGGCGATGGATGGTGCCAGCCGCTTCGTGAAAGGGGACGCCATCGCGGGCCTGCTGATCACCGCGATCAACCTGGTGGGGGGGCTGGCCCTGGGGGTCTTTCAACACGGACTCTCGGTGGGCGAAGCGATCGAGATCTACAGTCAACTGACCATTGGCGACGGACTGGTGACCCAACTGCCGGCGTTCCTGATCTCGCTGGCGGCGGCCCTGCTGACGACCCGGTCGTCGGTGGAAGCCGACCTGTCGGGCCAGGTGATGTCGCAGATCCTGCTGCGGGCCGAGACGCTGGTGGTCGCGGCCCTGCTGCTGGCGGGACTCGCCTTCACCGGGCTCCCGCAGATTCCCCTGTTCGGCCTGGCCGGGTGCCTGCTGTTCGCCGCGACGCAGGTGCAGTCGCGGAACCGTCGCAACCAGGCGGCTCTCCCGGCGGGCAAGTCGCATGAAGAGGCTGGGCGGCAGGCCGGAGCGCCCGCTCCTCGGGCCGCCGCCGCGAACGAAGAAGACCGGCTGTTTGCCGAGCCACTGGAACTGGAACTGGGTCTCGAACTGCTGCCGTTCGCCGCGGCGACCGGACCGCAGGCGTTGCTCGGCCGACTGGCCGAGGCGCGACGGGACCTGGCGTTGACCATGGGAACGCTGCTGCCGCGGGTCAAGATTCGCGACAACCTGGAACTCGACCGCCAGCAGTACCGGATTCGAATTCACGAGGTCGCCGTGGCGTGGGGCGAGGTGCGGCCCCAACTGCTGCTGGCGGTGCAGCGGCCCGAGACACTCGCGGCGGTTCCCGGAATTGCGACGGTCGATGCGGCGACGGGCCAGCCCGCGTGCTGGATCGAGCCCCGGCTGCGGGACAAGGCGGTGGTGCTGGGGCACGAGGTGCTCGAGCCTGTCGAAGTGATTGCCCGGCACCTGGCCGGGGTGACGCGGGCCCATTCCGCCGAACTGCTGACCCGGCAACAGGTGCACCAGTTGCTCGACGCGCTGCGGGGCCGGGCCCCCCGGCTGGTCGATGAGCTGGTGCCGGGCGTGGTGACACCGGGCCTGCTGCACCAGGTGCTGTGCCGGCTGCTGACCGAGCAGGTGCCGATTCGCAACCTGGAACTGATCCTGGAAACCCTGGGCGACAACGCCCGGCACACGGGTGAGCTGCGGGGCCTGACCGAGCTGGTGAGGCAGGGGCTGGCCCGCACCATCTGCCAGCAGTACCGCGACCAGGACCAATGCCTGCGAGTCTTCACGCTGGAGGCGGGGCTCGAGGCGCAGTTGATTCATGAATTCACGAGTGGGTCGGGGCGGGTGACGCCGCGGCTGAGCGAGGGGCTGATTGCCCAGCTGGGGAATTGCCTCGACCAGGCGACGAGCGCGGGGAGCCGAATGGTGGTGCTGACCACGCCCCCCCTGCGAGTGCCGCTCCGCGAGTTGACCAGCACGTCGCTGCCAAACCTGGTGGTGCTGAGCACCTCGGAGATGACCCGGGACACGCGTCTCGAGCTGATTGGGCAGATCGACCTGGGCGAACCCGAGCCACACACAGACTCTGCGGAAGAGACCTCACTGGAAAGCGTGGGTGTGAGCCAGTGAATCTCGAACGCCTGCTGACTTCGTTGATTGCGTCCCCCGACATTCCCCATTCGACAGGGCGAACCACTCGCGTGCCGATGCCACTCTGTCTGCTCGCTGTCTCTCCGCTGGCTGCCCGTGGGTGGCTGGCGGGGCCTCGTGGCCTGGTTGCCGACCTGGGGCGTTCGCCCTGGCGAGGGATTGAGAGGCCGGTTTCGTCTCCGCTCAAATTGGGCGAGGCGCGGCGTGCCGCGAGTTGTCGCCTGTCGACCCGTCTTCCCGCCGTGGCGTTCTCTGCCGTGGCACAACTGGCTCACCGCCCGGTGACGTCAGTCCTTCCTCTGGTGCGGAGCGGGTGTTGTCACATCCGAGCCGTGCTCCCTTCCCCGCTGCACGTTCCCGTGCGGTCCGTCTGAGTCCCCCCCCTCTGAGAGGCTGACACGGCCTGGCAACTTGTGCGGGACGTGCCGGTTCTTCTCAACTTTCCATCCCCACCACCCGATACCAGTTTCGAGCGGAACCACCGGTCAACCATGATGGAGGTTGACTGGCTGGGCGTCTTGTCGAGCGTTGTTGCCAGTGACGGCGGCGGCGACCGACGGGCGTGAACCTTTCGGAACACCCAGGAGGTCTACATGGTCACGAAGGTTGAACGCGACATCACCGAAGTTTGGCTGGAATTCAAGCGGAATCAGTCTGACAAAGAGCTGCGCAACCTGCTGATCGAGCGATATCTGCCCCTGGTGCGGTTCAATGCCGAGCGGGTCTGGTCGAAACTGCCCGACGGGGTGGATCTGAACGACCTGATTTCGGCGGGGGTGTTCGGCCTGATGGACGCGATCGAGGCGTTCGACCTCTCGCGAGGTGTGAAGTTCGAGACGTACTGCGTGCCGCGTATCCGCGGTGCGATGCTGGACGAACTGCGAACGATGGACTGGGTTCCGCGGCTGGTGCGGAGCAAGGCGAGCAAGGTGGAGGCGGCCCGGAAGGCGGTCGAGGCGGAAGTGGGCCGCCCCCCGACTCCGGCGGAAGTCGCTGCGAAGATGCAGATCTCGCCGGAAGAGTTCGACAAGCTGAAAGCGGAGGCGAGCGCGGTCAACCTCGTGTCGCTGAACAAGAAGTGGTTCGAGACCGACAGCTCGAAGGAT
>CAIUHT010000897.1 GCA_903898975.1 uncultured Planctomycetaceae bacterium | reverse complement strand
GAGGCTGGATGAGTCGAGGCTGCCCAGCGCCATCAGGATGGGGAGCTGGTGTTCGCGATCTCCCTGCCGGGCGAGGGCAATGGCCCCCAGGATGACGGTGTTGGGGTTCTGCGACTGCAGCACCCGATCGCGCCAGGTCTCAACGGGCTGGTGTTCGAGAGCGACCCGGGCGGCGTAGCCAATGTGCCGATCGGCGTGGGCCAGGTACGGGAAGACCTGCTCCACCACCTCGGCCGGGTTGGGTTGCGGCGAATGGAACGCCTCGAGCTTGCGGCGCAGCGACCGCAGTTCGGCCCCCGCCACGTCGTGAGCGTCGACGGCGTCGGTCGGCTCGGGGCCGGCGTAGGTCACGCGGTACAGTTCCGACTGTGTGCCGCGCCCCCCAACCGTGAAGTACAGGGCCCCATCGAGGCCGATGGTGTTGTCGGTCAGCGGCAGCGGACTGCGCGACACGAACTCTTCTTTCACCGCGCGGTACGACGCCCCCTCGGGCTCAATATGAATGGCGTACATCGTCCCGAAGGTCCAGTCGCAGATATACAGCGCCTTCTGGTACTTCGCCGGGAACCGCGTGCCATACCCAAACTCGACCCCCACGGGGGAGCCCGGGCCGACGTTCACCAGCGGGGGCAGGCTGTCGAGGTAGTAGGTGGGCCACTTGCCCGTCCCGCTCCGCCAGCCAAACTCACTGCCGCTGGTGGCGTGCACCACCCGCGTGGGGCGATACCACGGCGCGCCGAAGTCCCACTCCATGTCGGCGTCGTAGGCGAACAGCTCGCCATCGGCGTTGAACGCCATGTCGTACTGGTTGCGATAGCCTGCCGAGAGAATCTCCCACGACTTCCCCTCGGGGTCGGTCTGGGCGATCCAGCCCCCCGGGGCCAGGATGCCCGTGGCATGACCGTTCGCGTCCCATTGCCGGGGGAGCAGCAGGTCTTCGTCCCAGTTGGCCGGCAGCCGGCTGGCCATCCCCGCCGGGGGCTTGGCCCGCAACGGTTCGGAGCGGGCTCCGCCCATCACCTGGGGCGGGGCATTCCGCTCGACGTCGAACGGCGGCAGGGTGTGGTTGCCACCAATCACCACCAGGCTCTTGCCATCGGGTGAGAGTCGCACGGCGTGCGGTCCATGTTCGCCCCCGCCGCGGAATTCCTTGAGCTTCACCACTTCGTCCAACTGGTCATCGCCGTCGGTGTCGCGGACCCGGTACAGACCACTCCCCGGACCATTGACCACCACGTACAGGCTGTCGAACGCCCAGAGCATTCCCTGGGCGTTCGAGATCTTGACGGGCAGGTGCTCGACCTTGGTGGGCTCCTGGCTCCCCAGCGGGGGGACGGTGATCCGGCACAGGCCCTTGCCTTCCTGGTCGCTCACCAGCAGTCGCCCCTTCGGATCGCGGGTCAGGCAGACCCACGAGCCGAGTTCGTCCTTGGGCACGGTGAAGAGCCGTTCGACCTTGAACCCGGCCGGCACGTGGAAGCCCTCGTCGCGGCCACCGGCGCCACCGGGATTGGCGAAGACATCGCCCCACGGGTTATCGCCCAGGGCGGCGATGCGGGTGGCGGCCTGCCACTCTTTGGCGTCGGTCCCCGGAGCAGCCTGCCACTCGGGCGAAGAGACCACGTACCGCGGCTCGGCCTTGTCGGCGGTCAGCATGACCTTGCAGACGAAGGCGGCCGGGCCCCCTTCATTCGAGACGCGGGCGACCAGCGTGTTTTCGCCAGGGACCAGCTGAGCCGTGACGTCGACTTCGACCGGCTCCTGCCACTCCTGGCAGCGGGCGACCACCTTGCCATTGAGTTCAATGACCGCCTTGTTGTCGCACGAGGCCTTGAGCCACGCCCGCTTCGCCCCCCCGGCGAACCGGGTGCGGAGAGCGTAGTTGCGATTCTGGTCGCTGCCCCAGATCCACTGCGGTTTGGGGCCCTTGCTGAACTGATCGCCGGCTCCCCCCTCGGGGCTCGCGGGCTGCTCACGGGGGACCCCGGCCAGGGGGGCAACCTCGGGAACCTGCTGAAAGAGACGATCTCCGACCTTGTCGGCGGCCCCAGCCGTGGGCAGCCACGTTCCTGAGGTGGCCAACCCGGCCAGCCCCCACAGACACCATGTTCGCAAGCGGTTCACTAGCATTCTTTCCTGCATCAGGGAGACGTGCACGGGCACGCCAAGGTTGTCGAACGGGAGAAACAGGGAGGCGTTCGGAGGGCTCTGAAGTGCCCCCGACCGCCCCGGGCGGAGCGCGTCCGCCGGGTCGCACGCAACTCTTTCAGGGAGGGGGCGGGAGCTCACCGGGACTGGCCACGGCGTCAGGCCGGGTGGCCGCGGGGACTCCTGGTGCCGAGGTGATTTCGGAAACGGTCGGAGGTGTGGGGACCGCAGCCAGCCCCGCCTCAACCGGTGTTCGATCTGACGGAGCAGGAACGAAGTTCAAGGGAGCAGCGGTGGGGACCGCTGATTCCGGAAGCGGGGCCAGGTCGTCGGGAAGACAAACGGCTGGCCTGGGGCCCTGGAATGGCTGACCCGTCCACCGCGACCACGCGCACCGGCAGCCGACGTCGGCCAGGATGGCCGTCAGCAGCACCGTCATCAACATCCACCAGCCACGCTGCATTGCCACCCACCCGGAGTCCCTCGAACCATTCGAGTGACGGGGCCGTGCCCCGCTTCCCCTTGAGCCGCTGAAGCCACTCTTGTCTTGGGCGACG
>CAIUHT010000896.1 GCA_903898975.1 uncultured Planctomycetaceae bacterium | reverse complement strand
GGGCGGACTGGATCGCGACCCATTGAGGCTGGTGATGTGATCGTCCTGATCTGCCGGGGCCCGTTGGGGACTGGCATGGAGGAGATCTACCAGATCACCTCGGCACTGAAGTTTCTCCCGTTTGGCAAACACGTGGCGGTGCTGACCGACGCCCGCTTTTCGGGAGTTTCGACCGGTGCCTGCATTGGGCACGTGGGGCCCGAGGCCCTGGCGGGGGGACCGATTGGCCGGGTCCGCGATGGCGACCTGATCGAAATCGAAATTGACCGTCTGAATCTGACCGGACGGGTCGATTTTGTCGGGACCCCCGAACAGCGGTTGACTCCCGAGCAGGGGGCCGCGGAACTCGCCCGGCGGACTCCCACCAGCACGCTCGAGCCCGACCCGCTGATGCCGGCCGATTCCCGACTGTGGGCGGCCCTGCAGCACGCCTCGGGCGGGACCTGGGGGGGCTGCGTCTACGATGTGGAACGGATTGAACACCTGCTGGCGCTGGGACTGGCCGCCGAGCGTCGCCAGGCTGGCGATCACGATCTCCCGAAGGTGTGATCGATGCTTCGGACCAATTCCCCGGTTTCTGCTGCCGCGACTCTCCCCACGCCGTCCCGCTCGTACGGGACTCGAGCGCGGTTTCGGCTGCTGGCCCTCCTCGGGCTGGTGGGCTGGGGGCTGTTGGGGTGCGGACTCCTGGGGTGCGGGGGGGGCTCGCCCGCTTCGAATGGTCCGGTCGATCCGGGCCGCACGTCATCGACCAACCAAAACGCCAGCGCGAATGCTTCGCCCAATCGGACTGGCAAGTCGGCGACTGCGGGAGCTGGGGGAGGCCAACAGCGCGGGGGGCCAGGGGGTTCCTCCACCACTTCCCCCGCGGACCTGGGGACCGGGCCGCTTCGCTTTGCCGACATGACGGCTGAGAGCGGGGTCGATTTCGTCCACGAGAGTGGAGACTTCGACGAGAAGCCGTTTCCCGCGGCGAACGGCAGCGGGGTCGCCGCCTGGGATTTTGACCTGGATGGCCAGGTCGATCTCTACTTCGCGACCGGAGCGCGGGCGACATTCGACCCGGGTGTCGAGAGCCGGCCCCGCAATCGGGCGTACCGCAACCGCGGGGACTGGACGTTTCGCGAGAACACCGAGGCGTCTGGGTTGGGGCTGCAGGCCTACAGCTGTGGCGTGGCGGTCGGCGATTTTGACAACGATGGGTTCCCCGACATTTTCGTGAACTGTTTTGGCCCCGACCGGCTGTTCAAGAACCTGGGGGATGGAACTTTCGAAGATGTGAGCCGGGAGGCGGGCCTGCTGGATGACACGCTGTGGGGCACCAGTGCGGCGTTTCTCGACGTCGACAATGATGGGCTGCTCGACTTGTACGTGGCGAACTATGCCTCCTGGAGCATGGAGACCAATCAATACTGCGGAGACCGGGCCCGCGGGGTGCGAACATTCTGTGGGCCAACGACAGTCGATCCCGCACCGCACCGACTGCTGCGGAACGATGGGGAGGGGGGCTGGGTTGATCATTCGACGGCGGCGGGAATCGATCGTCGGCGCGGCCGGGGCCAGGGCGTGCTGAGCGTCGATCTCGACCAGGACGGGTGGATTGACCTGTACGTGGCCAACGATCTCAACCCCAACTTCTTGTTCATCAATAGGGGAACCGATGGCTTTGCCGATCTGTCGGAACAGTCGGGGGCCGATGTCGATCACAAGGGGTCGGCCCAGGCGGGGATGGGATTGGCAGTTGCCGACGTGAATCGGGATGGCCAGCTGGACCTGTTCGTCACCAACTACGAGGG
>CAIUHT010000895.1 GCA_903898975.1 uncultured Planctomycetaceae bacterium | reverse complement strand
TCGCCTCCCAACTTTTCCCCGACCCCTCCACCCCGCTCGACGCCGTGCACCTTTCCTCTTCTCCAGTCGCGTCGTCGACCAGCCCGCCGAACTAGTCGTGGTCCGCTCCAGTTCCCTCTCCCTCGAGCAGATCGCCGACCCGGTCAATCTCGCCGCCGCTCTCGACCGGGCGGCCCGGGGTTCCCGCTCCTCAGACGCGGTCGCCCGGTACCGGGCCAATGCCAGCACCGAGTTGACGCAGCTGCGGCGCGAGCTGTTGTCGGGCAACCCCCGCGTCGGCGCGGTGACGCGGTTTCAGATCTTCGATCCCAAGCCGCGGCTGGTGCAGGCCCCCGTGTTTCGCGAGCGCGTGCTGCAGCATGCGCTGATGGCGCATGTCGGTCCGGTGCTCGATCGGACCCTGGTGGCCGACACGTTTGCCTGTCGGGTCGGAAAGGGGACCCTGGCCGCCGTCCGCCGGGCTCAGCACCACTCTCGGCGGTTTCCCTGGTTTGGGCAGTTGGACATCCGGCAGTATTTCGCCTCGATCGACCACGAGGTGTTGCTGGGGCAGCTGGGGCGGCTGTTTCGCGACCCCCGGGTGCGGATGCTGCTGGAGCGGATTGTTCGGGCTGGTTCGACCACATCGCGGGGCTTGCCCATTGGATCGCTCTGTTCGCAGCATTTCGCGAATTTCCACCTGAATGGGCTCGATCGCGGGGTGCTGCAGCGGAGTCCCGCGCGGGCCCTGGTGCGGTACATGGATGATCTGGTCTGTTGGGGGGCGACGCGGGGCGAGGTCGAACAGGCCTTGGCGGTGGCCCACCAGGTCGTCACCGAAACGCTCCACCTCGAATTCCGCGACCGCCCGGCGATCAACCGGGTCGCGCACGGCATTTCCTTTTGCGGGTTCCGCATCTGGCCGGGCATTTTGCGGGCCCTGCCGCGCCGGCGGAGGCGATTCATTGCCGGGCGCCACAAGTGGGAGCAGCGGTACGCGCGGGGGGAAATCGATGGTCGGCAGCTGCAGCGGGCGTACGACTCGGTCGCCGGGATACTGGCGCAGGTGGATGGGCTGGCGTGGCGTCGGCGACAGCTCGAACTGTCTCCCCCACCCCCCGCCTGCGACGAGGCGTGACGTGGCCCGCTTGACGCTGGCCCACCGCAGGGCGACCATGGAGTTGCGGGAGTTGATCGAACGACGGGTCGCGCGTCATCCGCGGTGGCAGCTGGAACAGCAACGCCCGCAACGTGCGGTGTGCGAACCGGAACCACAACTCGGCTGACAACGAGAACAACAACCTCTCGTTCCGTCTCGTCCGAGCTCACGATCAGGTCTGGATTGACCTTCCTGAACAGATCGACTTCCTGTCCGGAGCCGTCTGGGCCCTGGCGAAAACGCAGTGGCCTCCGGCGTGCTGGTAGCCTGTGGTGGATGCCGCAGGTCAACGCTCGCCGGAGTGCCAATGCGTCGACTCCACCAGCACCGGCCGCCCGGCTCGTCGCATTCCCGAATTTCGCACCTGAGCGCTTCGCAATTTGGCTGAAAGGGAGGCGTCTTCGATGCCCGTGCAGAGCATTTCCCGCCCGCCCGGCCCGATTGAACATCCGCTGCAGCGGGGGCAGGCTCCCGAGTGGGCGAGCGAATGGGGGCATGACGAGCTGGGCCCGTTTGCGGTGCTGGAACTGGATGGAGAAAAGGCCCCCGCCGCCCGGCAGCGCTTCCGGTACATTCCCCCGGGCTCGTTTGTGATGGGCTCACCGGCCGACGAGCCCGGTCGAGACAGCGACGAAGGGCCGCAGCACCTGGTGACGTTGACGCAGGGTTTCTGGATGGCCGACACCCCGTGTACGCAAGCGCTGTGGCGGGCAGTGATGGGAAGTAACCCCAGTCGGTTCCAGGCCGATCAGCATCCGGTGGAGAAGGTTTCCTGGGACACCGTTCAAAAGTTTCTCGAAACCTTGAATGCCCGAGTTCCCGGCCTGGAGGCCACGCTTCCCACGGAGGCGCAGTGGGAGTACGCGTGTCGGGCGGACTCGCGAACGGCGTTGTATCCAACTGCGAAAAGCGTTGGCACGCTGGAGATCTTAGGCGAAAACAATGCTCCGGCCTTGAATGCGATTGCCTGGTATGGCGGCAACAGTGAAGCGCCGAAGGGGATTGAGAACGCTCAAAGCAGCAGCGGCTGGCCCAATAAAGAGTTTCCGCACAAGTGGGCGAGTACGCAGCCGGTGGCGGGCAAGTTGGCGAATGAATGGGGCCTGTACGACATGCTGGGGAATGTGCGGGAGTGGTGCGCCGACGGGCCACGGGACTATCGCGACCAGGCTGAGACAGATCCGGTCGGTCCAACGAAAAAAGACGGGTCGCGCGTCATCCGCGGTGGCAGCTGGGACTGCGTCGCCCGCCGCGTGCGGTGTGCGTCCCGGGACCGCCACTCGGCTGGCTACGGGCTCTACGAC
>CAIUHT010000894.1 GCA_903898975.1 uncultured Planctomycetaceae bacterium | reverse complement strand
GTTGTACCAGGCATTGAGAGTGGTTCGGTTGGCCCCCTGCCAAAAGGCGACCTTGCCTGTCCCGGTGATGTGGAAGAGGTTGCTGTCGCTTTGAAAACCAACCTGGCTGTTGCTGGCGACCGAGAGGGCGGCCCCGGCGGCCATCGAGAAGACGTTGTTGCGGAGGGTGGTGGAGGTGGAACTCCCCTCGACCACCACGCCATCACCCGAGGGCTGGTAAATGGTGTTGCCCGTGATCCGGGCCCCATGGCCTTGCAGGCGGATTGCCATACCGGGATTGGAGTAGATCAGGTTGTTCGAGATGGTGCCGTAGAACCTGGTGTTCTCGTACACAGTTTCCAGGCCGATTGGGTTGGCGTAGACGACATTGCCCTGGATGACGCTGGCGTAGAGTGCCCGGATCCCGACGAGCGAGTTGTTGAAGACGCGGTTGCGGGTGATTTCCGTGGACGACTGAGAGCCCCGAATCCCGTAAGAGTTGCCATGCACGACGTTGTCGCGGGCCGGGGCCGAGTTGGTGAGCAGGATGCCCGCCGCGCCCGAGCCGGTGTGTCCCCAGACCGTGTTCCCCACCACCAGGGAACCACTGGCCCGGATCCCGTCGGAGGAATTGCCCGAGACAAGATTGCCGCGCCCGGTCGCCAGGTTGGCGTTGCCCACCACGACATTCCCACTGGCGTCGATGCCGACGCGGTTGCCATAGACCCGGTTGGCCTCGACCGCGGTGGTGGCCCCCGAGTGCGAGATGAAGATGCCGGTGCCGGTGTTGTTGTACGCGAGGCTGTTGCTGACGCTGTCGACGCTGGTCAGGATGCGGATGCCATCGCCACCATTGCCTCCGGCGGTGAGGAAGTCGACCTGCGAAGCGACCGCGTCGGATTCCAACAGGAAGCCGTGGCTGGAGTTGTTGAGCGAAGTGAGACGGTCGCCCCGGAAGTTTGTGCTGCCATTCCGGACCCACAGCCCGGTCCCGGCTCCGGTGAGCGAGAGATTGCGAAGGGTGACATAGTCGGCGTCGTTGAGCTCAATGTTGGTGGCCCACGAGGCGGTGTTGGCCCGATTCAGCTGGGCGAGCGCGGCAGGATTGGTGGGGCCGGTGATCGTCATCCCCTCGTCGTTCCCCAGGGTGATGTTGCCACTGAGGACCACGTTGCGGACGTGGATGTAACTGCCGGTGTCGATCCGGACCTGATCCCCGGGGCCCAGATCGTAGGCCCTGAGCACGGGGAGCAGGTTGGCCTTCGGGTCACCCGCGCTCTTGCCCGTGGCCCGGTTGTTGCCCGCGACAGCTGTCCACTCATCGCCGATGATCGAGCTGTCGTTGACGTAGTAGAACGCGCCGTCGGGGGGGACGGCGAACGCCTCGCGGGAACTGTCGGCGAGGGACGGGTCGCTGACCGAGCTGATCTGGATACGGTAGCGGCTGGTGAGCGACCCGGTCAGCCCGGAGGCTTCGGGGCTCCAGCCATAGCTTTCGTCTGAGGCTGGCACTGTGGCGATATGCGCCACCAGGGTGCCAGTGCTCGTGTACAGGTCAATCGACACGAGCCCACTCAGCCGCTTGTCAGCCGTGTCACTGTCGTATGTCCGCCACAAGATCGAGCGTCCCTCGGCGACGGGCCAGTCGGCGTAGAACTCGGGGTACTCCAATCGCAGCGACCGGGCGGCCGACGGGGTGGCCAGTGGGGTATTCCCGTAGGCTCCGAGGTCGATCCGCGGCCCATTCGGACCTGGCTCCGCGGTGAAGACGTCGGATGGATCGCCGGCGTCGATGCTGGTCGAGTTGGAGAGCAGCCGGAAGTCACCCGCGGCTGGATTGACGAATCGGGGATCGTCGCGGCTGGGGTCGATGACCGTGTACCCGAGCGAGTGCCGGTCGTAGTCAGCCTCGACCTGCCAGTCGTAGAGGTCGGCGAACGGTTTCTGCCACCACACCGGCTGCCCGGAGCCAGACGCGTGGTGGTTGTTGTAATCGCTGCTGAAGCCGAACTGGCTGTCGGTGGCGACCGACAGGCCGTACCCCCCGGTGGTCGAGAAAATGTTGTTCCTCAGGGCCACCTGCGAGGCACCCTGTTGCAGGCGGACACCGGTCCCCGAGGCGGTGACGACGGTGTTATTCACGAGGGCGGCATGGGTGCCGCCACTGACCAGGATGCCGGTGGAATTGTTCCAGAGCAGGTTGTGGTGGATGGACGAAGTCACGGTGGAACCGCTGGGCCGCACACCCGACTGCTGCACTCCAACCGTGTTGTCGCGGATCCGGTTGAACTGGACCGGTTGTCCGAAGCTGGGCTTGAGGCCCGTCACGTTGCCGTAAATCTCGTTCGGCTCTCCGGGCTCCCACGAGGTGCCGCCGAAGCGTCCAGAGCCCGACAGCCCGGTGGTATTCAGGTAAACCTCGTTCCCGCTGAAGACCGAGGCGGATGCATCGGACTGGGCCCCCACCTGGTTGCTGTAAATCCGGTTGCCGGTTGCCAGCACGGGACCACCGGTGCGGTACAGCCCGTACTGGGCGTGGTGGAGCGCGGTGTTGGTGACGGTGAGCGCGGCTCCACCGTAGGAATACACGCCGTACGTGGTGGCGGCGATGTCGCTGCTGTCGATGATCACGGGGGAGGCGTAGTAGAAATACGCCCCATAACTCCGCTGGCTGATGGTGCTGCGCAGCAGGG
>CAIUHT010000893.1 GCA_903898975.1 uncultured Planctomycetaceae bacterium | reverse complement strand
GAGCTGGTCGTGATCTCGCCCCTGCTGGCGCTGTCGCTGTGGATCGGCATCTGGCCGGCGGGCCTGATGAACCTCTTTAACCTGACCGTGGCGGTGTTGTTCTGATGAACTTAACCGGCTTCCCCATCCTTTCCGTGATCCGAGGGGACACAGTCACAACCGCAAGAACCCGGCCCCGCTGGCGCTCGATTCCGAAACCTGGGCCGAGAATCGTTCCTACCTCTGGGCGATCGACCTCTTCAACCTGGGTTATTACTGGGAAGCCCACGAAGAGTGGGAACGGTTGCTGCGTTCGACCGGCAACGACACCACCTGCGGCCGTTATTTGAAGGGGCTGATCAAGCTCGCCGCGGCCGGGGTCAAGGTCCGGGAGAACAGCCTGCACGGGGTTCGCCGGCATGCCGCCTCGGCCGGGGAAGTCTTCGCCGACGTGGCGGCCGAAGTGAGTGGTGAGTTCCTGTGCGGCCTGGAGTTCACCAAGCTGCAGTACGCGGCCGACCGGGCGGCCCAACTCACCTACAAGAACACCTACACCGCCGGCAAGCCGGTGCGCGTCTTCCCGTTCATCCTGCAGCCCAATCCACTCCCCCTCGCCTACTGAGCCGCGGCGACGGAACCTTCCTGCAGGAAGGCCACTCTCGCCCCAGAAGTCTGACCAGAGAACTGGCCCAAGGAACTGACCCGGGCGACTGACCCCAGGGAACTGACAGGCGGACTTGCAAGCCCCCCCCACGTGCCATCACAGTCAACGCCAGTCTCCGATCCGTCGGTGGCTGGCGTTGTGCGTTGATGAGGATGCGGGAGGCGACTTTCTCACCCCGGCATCCTCCCCGAGCATCCCTGTTTCTGGACCCGCTCTCCATGCCCGTACACCAAAACCGCCTGTTGCTGTTGGTTGCGAGTCTCTCCCTGGCGTGGAGTCGGTGGTGCGAACCGGCGCTCGCTGAGACGCCGGCACAGGCCTGGCATGGGGAATACGCCGGCTCTCTCCCCGATCCCACCGGCCGGCCCCAATGGACCGGTCTGCAGGTGGTCCCCCAGGGGAAGGGAGAATACCTGGCTGTCGAATTGGCGGGAGGACTCCCCGGCAATCGCTGGAACATGCGCGATCGCCAGGAAGCGGTGGGGCGAGCCGAGGGGACTCCCACCCTGGTGCTGGCATCCCCCGTCCGCAAGTATGAAGTCGATGGCTGGCAGGTGCGGGTGACCGATCTGCAGGGGAACCCGGTGGGAACCCTCCGCCGGTATTTCCGCAGCAGCCAGACGCTCGGGACACCCCCTCCCGCGGGAGCGATCGTGCTCTTCTCGGGGGGCCCCACCAGCGAACTGAAGAACGCGAAGATCACCCCCGAGGGGCTGCTGCAGGTGGGCTGCGAGACCACGCGGGCCTACCGCGATTTCTGTCTGCATGTCGAGTTCCGGACCCCGTTGATGCCCGAGGCCCGCAGCCAGGCCCGGGGGAATTCGGGCGTCTACCTCCAGGGGCGATACGAAGTCCAGATTCTCGATTCGTTCGGTCTGGTGAGCCAGAACAACGACTGTGGCAGTCTCTACAAACAGCGCCCCCCGCTGTTGAACATGTCGTTTCCCCCCGAGACCTGGCAGTCGTACGAGATTGATTTCCGCGCCGCCCGGTTTGACGATCAGGGGAAGAAGACCGAGCCTGCCCGACTCACCGTCTGGCACAACGGCATCAAGATCCACAAGAACGTCGAGCTGACGGGGAAGACGGGAGCGGGAGCGGCCGAAGGCCCCGAGCCCCGCCCGATCAAGTTCCAGGATCACGGCGACAGGGTGCTCTACCGCAATCTCTGGATTCTCGAAAAGTAGGGCTGCAAACAGTCCGTTGCGGCCAATCCGTTGCGGCCCGAGGCGTGCCGGTCAGACGGCGGCCGCTTCATGCAATAACTCCCGCGTCGCGGCATGGCTGGGGTGTTCGAAGACCTGGTCGGGGGGACCCGATTCCACCACCCGGCCCTGCGACAGCACATGCACCACGGTGGCCACCTTGCGGGCGAAGTTCATCGCATGGGTCACCACCAGCATGGTCTGCCCTTCCCGGGCGAGATCGGTCATCACCGAGAGCACCTCGCCGGTCATTCGCGGGTCGAGAGCGCTGGTCGGTTCGTCAAACAAAATCGTCTCGGGACGCATCGCCAGCGCCCGGGCGATCGCCACCCGCTGCTGCTGACCCCCCGAGAGTTGGTGCGGCAGACTGTCGAGCCGTTGCGACAGCCCCACCCGGTCGAGCAGCCCGCGGGCCCTCTCCCGCGCTTCGTCGCGCGACAATCCCAGCACATGCACCGGGGCCTCCATCACGTTTTCCAGGGACGACAGGTGCGGAAAGAGATTGAATTGCTGGAAGACCATCCCCACCCGCAGCCGAATCTGGGCCAGGCTGGCTCGGCGGGTGGCCGGCGGATCGACGGCGTTCAACCGGACCCGCCCGACGTCGATGGTTCCCTGCTGGAACGTCTCGAGCCCGTTGATGCAGCGCAGCAGGGTGCTCTTCCCCGAGCCACTGGGCCCAATCAACACCCCCACCCCGCCCGTGGGAAGTTCCAGCGAACATCCCTTGAGAATCTCCAGCGCCCCGTGCCGTTTGACCACGTCGTCGATCCGCAGCATGCCATCCACCTCCCAATCTCTCCGGGGGCTCGGCAACCCGCCCCGGGGACCCCAATGGACTACTTTCAGGCCGACCGCTTGAGGGTGCGTTCCAGCCAACCCGATGCCAGCGACAGCGGGTAGCTCATCGCGAGGTACAGCACGGCCGCCATCGCGGCCGCCTCGAGGAACAGTCCCGAACTCTTCCCCACGATCGAGTACTGCTTCGACAGTTCTTCCACGGCAATCACCGAGCAGACCGACGTATCTTTGAAGAGGGCGATGAAGTCATTGGCGGTCGCGGGGATCACCGTGCGAATCGCCTGCGGCAAAAGAATCCGCCGGACCGCGAGTGGTCGCGACATCCCCAGCGACAACGCGGCTTCCATCTGTCCGCGGGGAACCGACTGCAGGCCGAGCCGAAAGATCTCGCACTCGTACGCCGAATAGTTGATCGCCAGTGCCGCCACTCCCGACCAGAACTCCGAGATGGTCACCCCCAACCGGGGGAGCACGAAATAGATGACGAACAGCTGGAACGCAAGGGGGGTTCCCCGGACCAGTTCGACATAGGCTCCCAGCGCGGTCCGCAGCAGCCACGCCCCCCAGCCCCCGCCGTCGCCCCCCAGCAGCGGGGTCGACCACGATCGGCCCAGGGCCACCAGCAGGCCGATGACCATGGCCAGGGGCATGGCACAGCAGGCGAGCTGGATGGTGACCAGCGCGGCCTGGAGCAGCTTGGGAATCCACCGCCTCAGGTCACGCCACGAGGGGAGTTCCGCCGTCCGGGGAGCCGGGTCCCATTCGCTCCAGATCTGTTTCAGGCGCGGTTGTGCCCCGTTCCACAGTCCGTACCGCTCGTAGAGTGTCTGCAGTTCTCCCGAGTCGAACAGCCGGGCCAGTGCCGAGTTGATCTCCCTGCACAAGGGGAGGTCGTTCCCCCGGGTGTAGATCACGTAATACCCCTCCGATCGGGGCTCGCCCCGGACCTCGAGTTCGGGATACCAGCCCCCCTGGTCGAGGTAGTGGGCGACGACCGGGTTGTCCTGCACGGTGGCGTCGATTTTCCCCTGCTTGAGCGCTTCGAGAGCATCGATCGATCCGGTGAAGCGCACGACCTGGCAGGTGCCGCCGAACTCCTGTGTGATCAGTGCATCCGCCGCCGATTCCTCGAGCACACCGACACGAAACACCTGTCCGGCGGGTGGGGTCCGCAGTCGTTCCCAGTCGGTCAGCCGGTTGTCATTGCGGCGGACGCAGAGCCGCAACTGGTAGAGGTAATACGGGAATGAACTGCAGAACCGGGCGGCCCGCGAGCGGGTGAACTCGTAGCCGTTGAGGGCGATCTCAACATCCCCGCGCGACAGCACTTCGAGGATCTGTGACCAGTCGCACTGGACATGGGTCTGCCCGGGGCGACCCAGTTCGCGGGCGAGGGCCTGGGCGAGATCGACCTCAAACCCGATGGTCTGCCGGGGATCGCGGGGATCGGGATACAGATAGGGGCCTCCCCCCTCGCGGTCGGCACCCCAGGCGAGGGGTTCACTGGCGGCGGCGCGATTCGCGGGGCCGCCGAGGCCCGCCACAATCAGCCCCCCGCAGGCCACACCCGCCCACAACCACTGCCAAACACGCAATTTTCAGCACCTTTCTGCCAACCGGCGTGATCCCCCGCGTCGGAGTGCACAGCGGGTTTTCCGGGGAGCGGGTCGAAGGCCGGCCCTCACCGGGGGGGACGGCATTCGACCGGCGGGCCGCCCTGCAACCGGGGCCCACTTTTGCGATCCTACTCCAGTCCACTACCATATCCCAGAGAGATCCTCTTTCCGACCCGTTCTCGATTCCTGGCTCAGTTGTGACGCGACAGAACCCCCTTTCCGCGGCGTACCGTCCCGGACAGTTCGACATTTCGTTTGAGATCTTCCCTCCCAAGACCGCCGAGGGTGATGGCGCGTTGTGGAACAACGTGGCTCCGCTGGCCGCGTTCCGCCCGACCTTCATCTCGTGCACGTACGGGGCCGGGGGGAGCACCCGCGGCCGGACGCTCGAACTGTGCGAACAGATCACCCGGCGGTTTGACGTTCCCGCGACGGCTCACTTCACCTGCCTGGGGGGAACGGTGGACGAGTTGCGTGAGTGGCTGACGTGGGCCGGGCAGCATGGGGTGCGGAACATCATGGCGTTGCGGGGGGATGCTCCTGCCGGCCAGGCCGACTGGAAGCAGGTTGAAGGGGGCCTGAGTTACGCCAACGAACTGGTCGCGTTGATCCGCGGCGAGTTCCCGCAGTTTGGCATTGGTGTGGCCGGCTATCCCGAGAAGCATCCGCAGGCACCTTCGCTCGAGGTCGACATCACGAACCTGAAGCGGAAGGTGGATGCGGGGGCCGACGCGATCTTCACGCAACTCTTCTACGTGAACGACGCCTTCTACCGGTTCCGCGACCGGTGCGAGCGGGCGGGAATCCGGATCCCGATCGTGCCGGGGCTGATGCCCATTCTGAACTTCGCGCAGATCCAGCGGATCACGTCGCTGTGCGGTGCCGAGTTGCCGGCCGACCTGTCCCGCCGTCTGTCGGAAGTGCAGGACGACAAAGACGCCCAGTTCGAAATCGGCGTCGACTTCGCCGCCGAGCAATCGCTCGACCTGCGCAAACACGGCGCCCCCGGAATTCACTTCTACGTGCTCAACCGGTCGACAGCGTGCGAACGGATTTTGGGAGCACTGGGACTGTCGCCGCTGGTG
>CAIUHT010000892.1 GCA_903898975.1 uncultured Planctomycetaceae bacterium | reverse complement strand
CTGTGCCGGTGACTTCAGCCAAACTGCAGTTGCAGCAGGCGATCGCGCACGTCGGTCATGGCGAAGGCGTCGGCTTCGATGGCGCGGGAACTGGAGATCAGGACGGGGGCCTCGCGTTCCATCCGGGCGGGGTCGGGGAGTCGCCCGTGGCTGCCTTTCACCACGCGGGCGTCGAGTCCGATCACATCCATGTAGTAACGGAACCCGAGCTTTTTCTGGAGCAGCCGACGGACCACGCGGAGCTTCGGGAAGCGGAGTTGCGGGTCGATGAACAGTTCGACCGGGTCGTACCCCGGCTTGCGATGGATGTCGATGGTGCGGGCGTAGTCGGGGGCCAGGCGGTCGTCGAGCCAGAAGTAATAGGTGAACCACGCCCCCGGTTCGGCGACTGCCACGAGTTCGCCCCCGCGGGCATGATCAAGCCCCACGGCTCGCTGTCCCTCGTGGTCGAGCACCTGCTCAATGCCGGCGGTCCCGCGCAGCAGGCGGGCCACTGCGGGCACGTCAGCCGCGTCGGCGACGTAGACGTGGGCGACCTGATGATCGCTGACGGCGAATGCCCGGCTTGCCCCGGCGTCGAGCGTTTCGTACCCGAGCGGTTCCCGGCGGACCTGCAGCCAGCCCGCCTCGCGGAGCACCCGATTGATGTGCACGGGGGTGTTGACCGCGGTGATGGCGTACTCCGAGACCACCACCACGTGGGCGTCGCGGGCGAGTGCGGCGTCGATGAGGCGACCCGCCTCGGCGTCGACGGCGCGGATGTCGGCGGTGATCGCCGGGTCATCGGGGCCCAGTCGCTGCAGGTTGTAGTCGAGGTGGGGCAGGTAGGCCAGCAGCAGGTCGGGAGAGTGCTCGTGCAGCAGCTGCAGGCTGGCATCGACAATCCAGCGGGTGCTGGCAATGCCCGCGGTCGGGCCCCAGAACGCCGGCAGGGGGAAGACCCCCAGTCGCGACTGCAACTGGTCGCGGAGTTCGGGGGGCTGGCTGTACGAATCGAAGATCTTGCGACCGTCGGCGGGATAGCTGGGGCGGGGGGTCATCGACCAGTTGACCCGGGCGTACATGTTGTACCACCAGAACAGCTTGGCGACGGTGTAGCGGGGGTCGCGTCGCCGGGCGGTCTGATAGACTGGCTCTGCCTGCACGAGGTGGTTCGACTGTTTCCAAAACTGCACTTCGGCCAGTTCTCGTGAGTACCAGCCATTCGCCACGATGCCATGCCGGCGGGGAAGTTCGCCCGTCAACAGTGTCGACTGGGCGGTGCAGGTGACGGCCGGGAGCACGGTCCCCAAGGGGCGCGCGAACCCGCGCTGAGCCAACGCCGAAAGAGAGGGAGTGTTGGGCCCCAGCATCTCGTGGGTCAGTCCGACCACATTCAGCACCACCAGCGGCTTGCGCATTGCACCTCAGACCTGTCGATTGCGTCGCTTGATTGGTCGCTTCTCACTCCGGTCGCACACGAACCGGTCACACACGAATCGGTCGAACGCCAAACCGGTCGAGTGAGTGCTGGGGAAAAATGACCGAGCCAGGCGGCCTGGCCCTGCCCGGAAGACCCCGGCAGAGAGACTCCTGCCGAGAGCCCCCGGACCGTGCGGCCCGTGGGGACGCGGCAGGCTGGCTGTGGGGGAGGGCTCCGGCTCAAGTTCCTCCCGGCGACGGTGGCACGGGAGGCCCGAGAGGATTATACAACCGACTGGCCCTGCGGGGACCGGTGCCTGTCACGCTGGGGCGTTTCCGCCCGATCGCGACAGCGACGCCCGCCTCGCACGCGGTCTGCGAACTTGATGCTTGTCTGAACCTGGCGAACGCGGCTCTTGAGGGGTTGGCGTTCGCCGTGCTGTTGCTTGTGGCACCTGCCAGGAAGGCCTTTCATGCCCACTCCCTCGAATGTCACCACCGACGCTCCCCGCGTCTGTCCCGCCCCGACCTCGGCGAGCACCTCGTCCCGTCCTGCCTGCCCAGTGTGCGGCGGAGAGTTGATGGAGATCCGGGCCAAGCGGCAATGCACGCGGTGTCACACAATTTGCGAGACCTGCTGCGAGGGTGGCCGGGGCTGACGCGGTCTCCCCAGTGGTGCTTTCCAACCCGGCTGAAGCGGACCAGCTGGTGTGATACTACCAGTAGAGGTTCGCACGGCGCTGGGCGTGCTTCACAAGTGGCCTCGCACCAGCGCAGCCCAAGGGGTGGGGCGGAGGGAGTGACAGGCCAGAGGGAGCGAGGACGACCAGCTCGCCTGGCTTAGCCCGCGCTGGCTGTGTCGGGTTCGGGGAGGAACCAGAACAGGCGGCGGCGTTCGTCCGGGTCGAGGGGCCGCGCGTATTCACTGATCTCCAGCGCGTGGCAGTACCGCACGCGGTGACCGGCGGCGTCCCCGTAGGTCTGGCAGAGTTCGTGGCGAAACCGCTCGGCGTAGCCAGCCCAGTGGGGAGCCAGTTGCCCGGCCAGCCACGCCTGCCGTGCTGCGGTGTCGAGGGGAACATCTTCGAGCCGGTTCTGATTGAACGGGAGCCACTCGAAGAACTGCGATTCGTGCGCGGCACACGCCTTCACCACCCGGTCGAAATCGGGAGTGATGTCGAGCACCACGTCGGCCCGCAGCGGGTTGGGACGGGTGAAGCGGTCGTTCATCGTGGCCACGACCGGGTCGCGGCGCAAGATCGGCACGTCGGGACAGATCGTCGGGACCGTCACCAGGTAGCAGGCATCCTGCACGGCCTGGCCAATCGCCCGATGATCGGGATGGTAGTCGCAGGTGCGGTGAGTCAGCACGAGATCGGGGCCGAACTGTCGCAGTTCGCGAATCACCTGCTCACGCAGGGCCAGGCTGGGCTCGAGGCGTCCGTCGGGGAAGGGCCAGACCTCGGCAGTGGCTCCCAGCAGGGTGGCGGCGCGGGTGGCTTCGGTCGCGCGGAGGGCGGCCAGGGGGGGGCCGCTCAGGCGGAAATGCCCGGCCGAACCATCGGTCGCCGAGACCAGCTTCACCACATGCCCGGCCTGGGTGTACCGCCACACCAGCCCGCCGGCGTGGAACTCGGCATCGTCGGGGTGGGCTCCGAGGATCAACAGCCGCAGTGGCTTCGCGCCCATACTTGTTCCTGCCCGCACAACTCTTCAACCCGACTCACTGGCCACCCCTGCCGGGGGCTGCCCGATGAGCGAAGCCCGGCTTACCAGCGAACGTCGGCACACTCTGCCCGGTCTCTCCGCCGGAGAATCCCGGCTCTGCAGAGGTCTCAATCAGACCGAGACCAGTGACCCCCAGGGGGCAGACCACCGGCAAACAGGTCAGGCAGCCGGGCCAGGCTCGGGGCGGCCCAAGGCCGGGGCGAGACAGGGGCGTCGATCGCCTGGTGGTGGGGCAGTGGCCAGGCAGGCTTGTTCCCACCTGGCCGACCGCTCGCGGCAGCCCGGTGCAGTCTAGTAGCCGCTGATGCGGTTGACCGGTCCGGCTTCACCTTCGGCGGTCTCACCCTCGAGGCGAAACTGCATGACGTAGGCGTCTTCGGCGGAATCGTGGTAGTGGTTCCGCAGCACCTGCTTGGCGCGGAAGCCCTGCGAGTGAAAGAAAAGCTGGGCGG
>CAIUHT010000891.1 GCA_903898975.1 uncultured Planctomycetaceae bacterium | reverse complement strand
TCCCGAGGCCGCGACGAGTTCGTCTCGCAGGGTCTGCACCTGCCAGGCGACTTCCCGCTCGGTCCCCTCCACGCCAAGGCACAACGCGCCGCCAGCACCCGCCGGCCAGGATCCGCCGGTTGCCTGGCGGACTTCATCGACCGCGCGGGTGTTCAGCCATTCGATGGCAACGGGACGGGCCGCCGAGCGGGCCAGCCGGGTCAGCAGCGCGGTCGCCTGCGCCGAGCTGGCCACCGGCCACCACAACAGGTGACTGCATTCGGGGCGGGGGCGCAGCTTGAGGGTCACCTGGGTGAGCACCGCCAGCGTCCCCAGGCTGCCCACCAGCAGCTTGCAGAGGTCGTAGCCAGCGACATTCTTGACCACCCGACCCCCGGCATGAAACACCGCCCCTCCCGCATCGATGGCTGTCAGGCCCAACAGCAGGTCGCGGGCGGTTCCCAACCCGAACCGCCGTGGTCCGCTGGTGTTGGTGGCGAGGACCCCGCCGATGGTCGCCCGTGCGGGAGCGGGGCAATCGAGCCCCAGGCGCTGCCCCTCCTTCGCCAGCATCTGCTCGAGCTTCTCGATGCTCAAGCCCGCCTCGACCGTGATGGTCATGTCCCGCGCGGGGTAATCGACCACCCGATCGAGCCGCGCGGTATTCACGGCCACCGCGGGGCCCGCTGGCGGATGTCCATACCACAACGCGGTGCGTCCCCCGACCGGCTGCACACCACGCCGGGCTCCCGCCGCGTTGTCCTGCAGCCACCGGGCCAGTTCGCCCTGCGAGGTGGGTAGGAATTCTCCCGAATCCATGTTGAGTTATATCGCGGTGCTAGGGGATGGAGGGCGGTTGAGGTGTGCGGCGTGGGGCAGCCGGCGTCGGCAGGCCGAGTTCGCCCGGTCTACAGGGCGGCGCGTCGCCCCGGAGAACTCCGCTCGATGTGTTCGCTGCCACATCCCCCGGCGGTCGGGAGCATCTTCCGCGGACTGCACAAGCTGTCCGGATTGAACACCTCGCGAATGCGCGCCATGGTCTCCAGGTCGGTCGCGGTGAAGAGCTTGTTCATCAGGCTGATCTTCTCGACACCGATGCCATGTTCTCCGGTGACGCTCCCTCCCAGTTCGATGCACTTTTCCAGGATCGCATCGCTGGCTCGCAGCACCCGCCGCACCTGGTCGGCGTCTCGTTCATCGAACAGGAGAATCGGGTGGATGTTTCCATCCCCGGCGTGAAAGACGTTGACGATGCGAATGGACTCTGCCCGCGAAATTGCGGTGATGAACTCGAGAATCTCGGGGAGTCGCGTGCGGGGAACCACTCCGTCCTGCGTGCAGTAACTGGGGCTCAGGCGACCAATCGCCCCGAACGCCTGCTTGCGGCACTTCCACAGCAGTTGCCGTTCCTGGGGGGTGTTGGCCCGCCGAACTTCGCGGGCTCCGGTCTGCTCACACAACTCCACGATCCGCCGGGCCTCGGCGTCGACCGCCACTTCCAGGCCGTCGACCTCAATCAGCAGCACAGCTGCCGCATCGAGCGGGAACCCAAAGTGAAACGCCGCCTCGACCGCCTCGACAATTCCCTGGTCCATCAGCTCAAGAGCGGCGGGGACAATGCCCGCACCGATGATCTTGCTGATCGATTGCGTGGCATCGGAGACCGAGTTGAAGATTGCCAGCAGCGTGCGCCACGAGGAAGGGTCGCGGGTCAGCCGGACGGTCACCCTGGTGCAGACGCCAAACGTCCCCTCGCTGCCGACAAACAGCCCGGTCAGATCATAACCGGGCGTGTCCTCGCACAGCCCTCCCAGTTGCACCACGCTGCCGTCGGGCATGACCACTTCGGCCCCCAGCACATGGTTGACGGTCACCCCGTACTTCAGGGTGTGCGGCCCCCCCGAGTTCGTGGCGAAATTCCCGCCGATGGTGCAGGCCCCCTGGCTGCTGGGGTCGGGGGCGTAATGCAAACCACTCCCCTTGAGGTGGTTCGTCAGGTGCACGTTGACCAGTCCCGGTTCCACCACGGCGTAGCGATCTTCGAGATTGACCTCAAGGATTCGCCGCATGCGGGTCAGGGCAATCATCACCCCGCCGCCCACGGGCAGGCAGCCACCGGCGAGGCTGGTCCCGGCCCCGCGCGGGACGAAGGGGACATTCGCGGCGACACACGCCTTCACAATCGCGACGACCTGCTCGGTCGTCGTTGGAAAAACCACCACATCGGGGGAGTTTTTTTCGATGGTGTAGCCGTCGCACTCGTAGACCAGCAGTTCCTCCCGGGCCGACAGCAAGCCATCTCGGCCAACGATTTCCGCCAGCTGGGCGACCAGGCTCGACATCCTCTCGGAAGCAGCGACGGAGGAGACCGCGGAAGCCGTCATGGAATGCGTGGTGTGAATGTGACCCGAATTCGGGCGGGGAGGTCGAGAGCGAGCAGCCAGGTGCAGAGCCTCAAGATTCTAGGGTGCCGCGATGTTGAATGCCACGAGACGCGGCGGGCCGGCCATGCCGATCGGATGGGCAAAGTCTCGAACCGGATGGCCCTGGCGGAACTTTTGCCTGCCCCTTCCGACCTCTCGCCATCCCTGCCAGGATCATGGCAGCGCGGGCCTTCGCCGGCCGCGACTCAACGGGGGATTCGGGAACGATACTCAGGAAGTTCTGGTGGCTCCCCGTTCCCTGGTCCAGAGACGCCGGGGGGGCCATGGGGGCACTGAGTAAATCCCCGGGGGGCTGCAGCCGACGGCATGTCGGGCCAGCCGTTGGCCCTGAGCTGTTCTGTGCCTGTTCCATTCTCCGAAGAGTCCGCCACCGAGTTGATCGACCCGCTCTGCCCGGCGACATTTTTTCCACGCCCGGCGACTTCGGTACCGTGCCCCCTGTGAGTCGGACCGCCCACTACCGTATAAATGGTCGCTGCGCACACAGTCCGCCCCTCCTTCAGCCCCGCGGGAACGTTTTCGATGGCACACTGTCTGGTCACCGGCGGTGCGGGATTCATTGGCAGTCACCTGGTCGAAACCCTGCTCGCCCGCGGGGATTCGGTGACCGTCCTCGACAATCTCTCGACCGGACGGGGCGACAATCTGTCGCATCTCAGCCAACACCCCCGGTTGCAGATTGTCACCGGTTCGATCACCGATCAGCCCCTGCTGTCGGAAGTCGTGCGGGAGGCGGAGGTGATTTATCATCTCGCCGCCGCGGTGGGAGTCCGCCTGGTCGCCGACGATCCCGTCCGCACCATCGAGACGAACATTTACCCGACAGAACTGCTGTTGAGGCTGGCGGCCCAGCGAAATTGCCGGTTTTTTCTGGCATCGACCAGTGAGGTGTACGGGAAGAATCCCAAGGAACGCTGGAACGAAGACGACGACCTGCAGTTTGGCTCGACCACACACCCCCGTTGGGCGTATGGCTGCAGCAAGGCGATTGATGAGTTCCTGGCCCTGGCCTACCACACCAAGTTCGGGCTGCCGGTCGTGATTGGTCGGTTTTTTAACGTGGTGGGTCCCCGGCAGGTGGGGCACTACGGGATGGTGGTTCCCCGGTTTTTGGATGCGGCCCTCGCAGGCGATCCTCTCTTCGTTTACGACGACGGGGGCCAAACCCGCTGTTTTGCCCATGTCCGGGAAGTGGTGGACTGCGTGGTTGGGCTTACCGCGCTCCCTTCGGCTTGTGGCCGGGTCTACAATATTGGCAGTGATCACCCGATCACAATTCGTGGGTTGGCGGAGGAGGTTCTCCGTTTGACAGGTTCCCGAAGTCCAATCGAGTACAGGGCTTACGCCGAGGCCTATGGCCGGGATTTTGAGGATGTTCGCCGCCGGGTTCCAAACCTGGAGCGGCTTGAGGCGACCCTGGGCCGCAAGCCCCGCCTGACTCTGCCCGAAATCCTGTCCGACATTCTGAAGTGGCGTCTGGGCGAGGCCCGCCCCGTGACCTGAACCATTCGGCCAGCACGCAAGCGGTTGGCAGAATG
>CAIUHT010000890.1 GCA_903898975.1 uncultured Planctomycetaceae bacterium | reverse complement strand
TGCTGGGCGACAGTGGACGCCGCGGCTGACACACACTCCATCATCGCGTCCCCTGAATCATCCTTCTCGCGCAGCGTTCCCTGCCTGCGGGAGCCATCCCGGCCAGTGACTGCGAATCACTCCGCACTGGGCGTTGAGCTGTGTACCAACGCCTCAGGTGGCGGTCTGGTTTTTCGCCACGACAATCCGGGCCGCTCCTGCGGCCAGCAGGCGGTCGGTCCGGATATTTTTCGACAAAGATCTCAGTCGGGTTGTCTCGCTGCCTAGAACTTTCTCGGGGTCGGTCGGCAGATCGTTGAGGATTGATGCATGTCGTCACGCAGACAAGTCATGTGGTTGAGCGTTGTGTTAGGGATGGCGGTGCTCCCCGTGGCAGCCTTGGCGGTGATGGCGCGGCTGGCACCTCGTCCCAAGCATTTGGGGCGCCATTCCAATGGGGAACTCGCCCCTTTGCCGCAGACTCCGAACGCCGTGTCTTCGTTCAGTCGCGAGACCGAGTCGCACATCCTCCCCTTCGAGTTCTCCGGCGACCCCGCTGCCGCCTGGAGTCGCCTCAGGGAGGTGGTCGCCACTCATCCGGGATTGCAGATCATCAGTGAAGATCCCCACTATCTCCACGCCGAGGCAACCAGCCAGTTGTTTCGCTTTGTCGATGATGTCGAGTTCCTGTTGAACGAAGCGACCGGGCGGATCGAGCTCCGGTCGGCGTCGCGGGTCGGTCGCTCCGACCTGGGCGTCAACCGCTCACGTTGCGAGGCCATCCGCAAGCGGTTCCAACAGGCGACAGCCCGGGCGCCCGGTCCCCAGTGAGGCCCGCCGTGCCAGGGGACCGTCCCGGTTCCGCTCAGACGAGTCGGACAACCCGAGTGAAGACTCGCCCGTCCTCGTGCAGTTCGAGGTGCCGGTAACCTGCGGGAACTGAATCGACTTCCAGCGTGGTTGACACCGGCACGAACTGCACGGCAGTGGAGGGGGTTGTCAGCACCAGTCGAGTCCCCCACAGCGTGCTGGATTCGTGATGCACATGGCCACACACCACCAGCCGCACCTGCGGGTGGCGGTCCAGCAACTGGCCCAACTCCGCCCGATCCGCCAAGGCAATCTCATTCATCCATGGGCTGCCGACCTCGACGGGAGGGTGATGAAAGAAGAGCGCGGTCGGCAACCCGGGCGCCCGGCGCAGCTGGTGATCAAGCCAGTCTCGCTGTACTTCCCCCAGTTCGCCAATGACCTCGCCGGGCCGATGCGAGTCGAGACCGATCAGCGACCAGCCCCCGACGCTGTCGCGAAAGACCAGCCGGTCAGCGGTCTGCTCAAGTCGATCGGAAGCATGTTCCCAAAGGCCCGCGCGAACGTCGTGGTTCCCGATCGTCAGGCGGGTCTTCGGCCACCAGCGGGCCAGCGACTCCCGCACTGGCCTGTACGTCTCAGGCAGGTCATCGTGGGTGAAATCGCCAGTGACAATCAACCGATCGATCTGCTCGAACTGTGGATCAATCGCGGCGATCGCCCGCAGCCACGCTGCCCGGGTGCAAACCCCTTTCAGTTCCGTGTCCGCATCGCGGAACAAGTGGCAATCCGTCAGATGCAGGATGTTGAGAGGCATGGCAGTGGGCCAGGGGGGAAACGGGAAAAGCAGCCAGGCTCGATCGCAACAGACGTCCTCGACGCGGCTGAGAATTCCCAGCCAGGCCGATCTCGCAACCAAGTCGCTGTTGGTACGGCAGCCAGGCCAGTGGGAGGTCAGTGGGGAATGTAGTTACGCAGGAAGGTGGCCGACTGCCTCAGGGCTCGCTTGCGGTCGTCGAGCGAGCCCTCGTAGGCCCGGTCCTCGACTTCCACACAGACGGGGCCGGTGTACCCGACCTCGGTGAGCACCGAAAAGAACCGCCCCCAGTCCACGTCGCCCAGGCCGGGGAGCTTGGGCGTGTGGTATTCGTTGGGATGGGCCAGCAGCCCGACCTGGTCCAGCCGATCGCGGTCCAGTCGAGCATCTTTCGCATGAATGTGCACCAGCCGGTCGCGGAATTCCCGCAGTGGCTTGAGGTAGTCCATCTGCTGCCAGATGCAGTGCGAAGGATCGAAGTTCAGGCCGAAGTGCAGGCTGGGAATGTCGGCGAACATCCGCCGCCAGATCGTCGGGCTGATGGCGAGGTTCTTGCCGCCGGGCCATTCATCCCGGGTGAAAAACATCGGGCAATTCTCAATGCCAATCCGCACCCCGGCCCGCTCGGCTCGCTCGACCAGCGGCCGCCAGGTGGCCAGAAACCGGGGCCAGTTGTCGTCGATCGATAGCCGCCAGTCGCGACCCACGAAGGTGTTGACGCGAGCCAGGCCCAGGTGCGGGGCGGCGTCGATGATTCGCTCCAGATGCGCGACCGCCGCCTGGGCCACCTCTGGCTGCGGGTCAAGCGGGTTGGGATAGAACCCCAGCCCCGAAAGGGCGACACCGTGCTTCTGCACCAGCCGGGCCGCCTGTTCGAACACCGCCGATCCCGGACTCGTCACATCCAGGTGCGTGACCCCCGCGTACCGGCGTTCGGCGCGACTGGGGGGCCAGCACATCACCTCGACGCAGTCGTAGTCGGCCTCGCGGGCGAAGGCGAGCACCTCGTCGAGCGAGAGTTCGGGAAGAATGGCGGAGACAAACCCAAGCTGCATGGCACCGAACCCCCGGGAAAAGTGGAAAGGGAACGACCCAACACTCTGCCGCCGCGCGGGTCTCACAAGAAACACCAAGCCGAGCAACGCCGCCGACCACGACCTGTGCGGTTCCGCCTGGATCGCGCCAGCGGTTGCCGGGACCCCGGCGTCAACTGCAGCGGACACTCCCCAGCCACGCCCTCACCGGCCTGTTCGAGACACCGGTAGCCCGGCTAATTCTCGGGTCGGCTGATCCGGATCCGGCGCTGATCGAGGTGCGGCGCGGGAGGGGTCCCGCGCGGCGGTTCCGCAGTCGCCGCCTCGGCCGTCTTGATTCCCGTGTGCGTGTTCGTCCCGGGCACAGGGGCCGAGGTCGATCCCGACAGTGAGGCTGGCCCGGTTCCCGTCGCGTGGCCCGTCGCCGCTCCCGCCTCCGCCGTTCGGGGGGTGGTCTTCTCAATCAGGGCCCCCAGTGGCCCGGCCAGCAACGCCGGGGTCAGCACCAGGTCAGAAATCGATGCGGCCGCCAGCAGCACCGCCATCAGCCAGCCAAACCGACTGATCAGCACCAGGTCGCACGGGTAGAGCACAATCAGTCCGCAACTCACAATCAGCGTGGTCTGCCACATCGCCGGGCCGCAATGCCCCAACGCCTGGGCCACCGCCTCCGCCCGCGTCTTGCCCTCCTGGATTCCCTGCCGAAACCAGGTCACCAGGTGCAGCGTCCCATCAATCGTGATTCCCAACGCGATCGACGCAGTCACGGTAGATCCAATGTCGATTTGGATTCCCATCCACGAGATGACCCCGAACACCGCCACAATCGGCAGCACGTTGGGAATCATCGCCAGGAACCCCGCCAGCGGATTCCGCAACACGAACATCACGACCAGCGCGATGCTCAAAAATGCCCCCGCGAAACTCCCGATGAAGCCCGACAGCAACTGGTCCTGGGTCGCCAGGAACAGCGGCACCAGGCCCGTCACCAGGTGGCTCGCGTATGGTCGGTACTGGCGGTTCACTCCCGGTGGGGGCAGTTTTTCGGCACTGCTCCCACTCGCCGCGCTCAGCACCGACTGGCAGATCTCATCCAGTCGATTCTGCAGGTCGCCATAGTGCAGGTCCGACAACACCGCGACCTGGGCCGTGATCCGCCACAGCTCATCCCCCGCTTCATTCCACGGCGTCGCATCGTCGCACATCGCCAGCAGGGCGTCGGTCCCGGCGTAGCGGCCCGACTTGACCCTCGACTCAATCACCCGCGAGGTGGTTGCGTACCGCTGCTGGGCCCGCTTCTTCGAGCCCCCGCCCGCCGTCGGCGCGGCGTAATCGGGCAGGAAATCGGAGAGCGACAACGCGCCGCTCACATCGGGCAGTTGCCGCACCTGCTGTTCGATCTCGCGGATCAGATCGCGTCGCTGCAGGAATTTCAGCTCCTGCTGGGCCTCGCGATCAAACCGGACCAGCACCTCGACAGGCACAACCCCCCCCAGGTTCTCCTCGATGAAGACGTAGTCGCGGAACGTCCGCGTGTGCTCGCCGAAGTAACGGACCACCTTCGTCTCGGTCCGGAAATACATCAATCCCACCGAGCACCCCGCCGCCGCCAGCAGGCACGCCGCCGTCACGCTGGTCTGATGCCTCGCAATCCATGCCGCCAACCCGTGCCAGAACGAACTGTCGAGTTCCTCCTCGGCGGGGGCCTTGGCAGGAAACAGCAGCATCAACGCGGGCAGTCCAACCAGTGTCACCACCAGGGAGAGCGCCGAGCCAATCGAGCTGAACAACCCGAAATCGCGAATCGGCGTCAGGTTGCTGGTGCACAGCGAAGCCTGGCCAATAATCGACGTGACCCCCGCCCAAAGCACCGGCACGTAGGCGGTCCGAATGGACTGCGCGACAGCGGTCCGGCCATCCACCGCCGCGGCGTGCCGCCAGTAGTTGGCAATGTGCACGGCGACCGACAGGGTGGTCACCAGCAGCAGCGTGGGCATCACCACCAGCACCATGTTCATGGGAGCCCCCGACAGCGGGACCAGTGCGGTCGAGAGCAGCGTCGTGTAATACGAGACTCCCAGCACCACCAGCGCCAGTCGCCAGCTCTTCAGCATCCACAGGGCGAACAGCCCACCCACCAGGCTCGACACCAGGAACAGTGACCGCTCGTGGGGACGGGTCAGCGGAGCAGCCGGGTTCCACGTCGCCTTCCGAACCTCGGCGTTCAGCGCATGCCCCGCCACCGGACTCCCCGCCAGGTGCAGCGTCGGCTCTGGAATGCCCGCCTCGACCGCTGCCTGCTTCAGCCAGTCGAGCGCCACACCCCGCTCCGCCCGCCCCGCCTCGGAAAGATACACCGCCACCGCCACCGGACTCCCCGGAACCTGGAAACACGCTTCCACCACCGGCCGCTCGGGGACCGCGCCCGGCTGAGACAGCACCGCCCCCCCCACCGATCCCAGGTGCAGCGCCAACTCTCGCACCCGCGCCACCTCGTCCGGACGCCAGTGCATCCCGGGCCACGTCAGTTCCAAATCGTGCGGCTCGGCCACTGGCAGCAAAGACTCCAGCTCCGCCAGCGACGACTCCCGCGAGAGCGCCTGTTGTCCCGCCTCATCCTCCTCGGCCTCCTCGCCCGCTCCCGGTTCAATCGGAGTGGGAACGGTTTGCGCCACCGTCTCGCCGGTGGTCTCTCCCCCGGCTTCAGCTGGGCCCCCCGGAGTGGCCACGCCCGGGTCGCCATCCACGCGGTTCGCCTCGGGCACCACACCCGGGGCTTGGTCCGCCCCCCCGGCGTTCGCGCCAGCCTCGTCGTCGAGCAGCGGCGACTCACTCACCACGGGAGCCGTGGCCATGGCGACCTGCAGCCCGGCAGGTTCGCGAATCTGAGCCCGAGCCAGGTCGGTCAGTGCCCGCACCACCCGCTCCCGACGTTCCCGTCCCTCGTCGGTCAGACGAATCCGCAGCGGTCCGCGGCCCACCAGTACTCCCTCGACCCGCGAGATCGCCTCCTCCATCGAAGTCTTGTCGGAGTGAATCCGCGCGATCAGGTCGTAAGGCGTTTTGACTTCCGAAAAGTACGGCGAAGCCCCCCGGCGTTGCCCATTCGCATCCCGAGTCCCTCGCACCCGCTTCGAAAGTCGATCGACCCTTGGGTCGGCCAGATGGCTCCCGTCCCACGAGCAGAGAATGGCATCGGCGGTCGCGAAGTGACGCTCGGCGAACTGATACGCCTGCCACTTCGGATCGTCGTGGGGAATCCAGTGATGGACCTCGTTCTCCAGCTTCAGTGAGCGGAGAGCCCACAGGCAGGGGGGCAGGCAGAACACCATGCCGAAGACGACCCACAGGGCCAGGCTGTTGCCCCAGCGATCGCGTTTCTCGAGGTAATTAGGCATTCGTCGGAGTGGACCTTCCTGTCGCTAACTACGCTGGCCTCCTGCCGGGGTGGCCGTTGACCACCAGGATCAACGACTCGAGCGACAGCGACCTTTCCTTCGGCCGGTTCGCCTGTTCACACCGGTTATAAGGAACAATCGGCCTCCCGTAAAGCGGGACTCCCCCAATCCAGGACTCACAAAACGTTCCGATCACAGTGATTGTGTCCAGTAGGAACGCACATCCGCTGACCACTTCGCCTCCCCCTCAACCGACTCACGGCGGCGGCTGTTGACCTGAGAAACGCTGGCTCACGCCCGTCCCGCAATCTCGATTCAACACCCCCCAAAAGCCTGGCGAAGCCCGCACCAGATCATGAGCACAGCCACTCTCACAGGTTCGCCCCCGTCCGCCAACCGCATCACGACCGCCACCGCCCCAAACCCAACCCCCGATCCCCGATCCTCCTTGCCATGCCTCGACCTCCAGCATATC
>CAIUHT010000889.1 GCA_903898975.1 uncultured Planctomycetaceae bacterium | reverse complement strand
CTTGTTTAATCCGAAGTTGTTTTTCAGTAACGAGTTAGGGATTTCTGAAGGGAGTGTGCTGTTTTCCCGCTTTCGATGGCGGATAGAATGGACGCATTCTGCTACTTCCTTTTGACCCACTAGGTCGCCCCATGTCGACGAACGCCTCTGAAGGGGACGAGTTGAACGCCCTACCGCAATCCGACTTCTCGCTGGTGCGTCAGCTGCAGTCGGGTACGGGCGACGCTGCCTCTGAGTTGTATCTTCGATATGCCAAGCGGCTGAGGGGGCTGGCGAAGAAGCAGACATCGGCCGATCTGGCGAAGCGAATCGAGCCCGATGACATTGTGCAGTCTGTGTTCCGCACCTTTTTTCGCCGGGTCCACACCAGTGACTACACTGTTCCGGAAGGGAAGGAATTGTGGGGCCTGTTGCTGGTGATTGCGCTGAACAAGGTGCGTCAGGCCGCGGTGTTTCATCGGGCGGCCCGACGGGATGTGCGCAAGACGGGCTCGACGGAGGATGTGTCCAACCTGGGCTTTCTCGTCTCTGGCGAAGGGGATGACGAGCAGGCGTTGGCGGTTCTGCAGATGGTCATTGCGGAGCTGGTGCAAAAGCTCCCGCCCGCGAAACAAGAGATGATTCGGCTGCGGATTGATGGTCACGAGGTCGATGAAATCGCCACGCAGACGCAGCGCTCGAAACGGACAGTGGAACGGACATTGCAAGAGTTCCGCGAGCAGTTGGCGAAGGCGCTGGAGATGAATATTGAGGGTGAGGGCGAGCATGTCCGGCCAGGTGATGAGTCCTGAAATCTTCGATCTCGACGAGATTGTCGAGCGATTCGAAGACCAGATGGCTGAGGCGGGTGATGCCCGCATCGAAGATTTTGTTCCCGCCGCCGGGCATCCCGCCTACCTTGGGGTGCTGGGGGAGTTGATCCGCGTCGACCTGGAACATCGCTGGAACCGCGGACAGCCTGTCGCGCTGGGGGAATACGCCCGGCGATTTCCTGAGGCGTTTGCCCAGCCCGCGTTTGTCGCCCCGCTGGCGTTTGAAGAGTTCCGGGTGCGCCGGTCCGCCGGGCAGTTGGTTTCGCGTGAAGAGTACCAGCGCGAGTACCAGGTCGACGTCAGCAGTTGGCCCGCGGAAGACTCCACGCAGTCTTCCGGGCTGATTCCCGCCATCGAGATTCCTCCCGAAGGCCTGTCGGGCGAGGAGGCGTTCAGCGACTCTGTGGCTGAGGCGCCACTGCCATCCGCAGCGCGGGAGATATCGGGGAGCCGGGCGCAGTCCGCCTCCTCCAGTGCGCAGGACTTGACCGGTTTCCATGGCTCGTCAATCGCAGGGGGCTCAAGCCGGTCTGCCTCCGATCTGTCCGAGATCCGCTCGGGTGGGTCGGGTTCGATCGTGCGTCCCCTGGCAGGCTCGGGCAAAGGGGGGGCTTCGCAGGTTCGATCGCAGGTGGCCCAGCAGGAGCGGGCCTTGAAGGAACTGGCCAGCTTGCAGCCGGGAGCCCATTTCCTCGGGTTTGACCTGGTTGCCGAGTTGGGTCGGGGGGCGGTGGGGCGGGTTTACATCGCCCGCCAGCGGCACCTGGCGAACCGTCGGGTCGTGCTCAAGGTGACCACCGAGCCAACGGTCGAGCCCGACCGCCTGGCCAGCCTGCAGCACACCAATGTTGTCCCTATCTACTCATTCCATCGCAGCAGTGCCCTGCATGTGGTCTGCATGCCCTACCTGGGCTCGTGCGTCTTGAAGCAGTGGGTCGACCATCTGCGGCAGAATCCCGGACTTCCCCGTGACCAGTCCCGCTTCGTCACCACGCTGGCGAAGCTTTCTGGTTCCACCATTCCCCAGGCGCCGCGCGAGTCGCGACCGGTCAGTGCCGGGCCATTGTCCAAAGACGCGCCCGAACTCTCGGGTGAGCTGCCTGAGTCGGGGGTCTTTCGGCTGCGGGGGGAGAATTACCCGTCCGCCGTGTTGTGGCTGGGGGCCCGGCTGGCCGAGGGCTTGGCGCACGCCCACGAAAAGGGTGTGCTGCATCTCGACATCAAGCCCGGCAACATCCTGCTGACCGACTTTGGCCAGCCCATGCTGCTCGATTTCCACCTGGCCCGTTCAAGTCGGGTGGGGAGCCCCGGTTCCCGCCAGGTGGGTGGAACCATTCCCTACATGGGTCCCGAGCATCTCCGCTGCCTGGTCGAAGAGTCGGACATCGATCCGCGGGCCGACATCTATTCGCTGGGGGTGGTGCTGTTTGAGATGCTGACCGGCCAGCTGCCGTTTCCCTCGCACCATGGCGGCCTGGCCCAGATTCTCCCCCGCCTGATCGCCGACCGTCAGCAGGTCCCGGGTCTGCGGAACCTGAATCCGCAGGTCAGCCCGGCGACCGAGGCAATTGTGCAGCGGTGCCTGCATCCCGACCCGAATCAGCGGTATCAGTCAGCCGAGCAGCTGCTGGAAGACCTGGAATCCCAGTTGCGGCATCAGCCCCTGCGCTACGCGGGCAACCCGAGCTGGCAGGAGGGGCTGAGCAAGTGGGCTCGTCGGCATCCGCGGGTGACCTCGGCGGGGGGAATCTCGCTGATTGCCACCTCGGTGGTGCTGCTGCTGATCTCCGGATTGCTGGCCCGCGATTACCAGGTCAAGACCCTCCAGGCCCGCCGGGTGGCCGACCTGTTCGAGGTCGAGGCTCCCCTGCACAAGTCGGCGTTGGCGATGTCTGTGCTCGAACCCAACGAGCGGTCACGGGACATTGCCCGAACCGAAACGGCGTTGTCCGAGTTGGGACTGATCGGCCAGTTCAGCCACGCTACCTCCGCGCCGGTGAACCATTCCGATCGATCCTTCGCCGCGGTCGGTCCCCCAGCCCACAGGGCGCCGACCGAGGGCGAGTTTCCCGCCCGACCTGCCCCGCTTGACTGGGCGGCGCAGCGTCCCTTTGTGTTGCTGGAGCCTGCCCAGCGGGATCGGCTGGCCAAGGTGGCGTCGGAGGTGCTGTTTGCCCTGGCGGCGACTCAGGCGAACGAGGCCGAGACGCTCGTTCCGGCCCAGCGAAGCGGAGCCTCCCCTGCGGCGCAGGCCAACGCCGAGACCCCGGTCAGCCTGACATTGAACCTGGAAACGGGCGAGTGCGTGGACGAGGTGGACCGCGCGGCGCGGGCCCGCGTTCTGTGGCACCAGGCTTTGGCGAACAACACCCGGGCGATTCAATACTGTCCCGCGACGAGTGTCCCGGTCGGGATGTGGCGACAGCGCGCCCACCTGCTTGAGCGCCTGTCCCAGGCAGCAGCGGCCCGGGAGGTCCAGGAACTTGCCCAGCGCGCCGTCCGGGACGGTTCCCCCGATCGGCCCCTGGAGGCGCTCGAGCAGCTGACCAAAGCCGAATACCTCGAAGCGGGCCGGTTGTTCAAGGGGTTGTGCGATCAGACCCCCGGCGATCCCAGTGCCTGGTTTCTGGCTGGCGTTGTGCAATGGCGCCAGGGCCAGTTTCAGCAGGCCGAGTCCTGTTTCAACGCCGCCCTCGCCCTCCGACCCGATTGGTACCGCCCCTGGTATTGCCGGGCCGCGGTGCGGATTCAGCTGCAGAAGTATCGCGAGGCCCTGTCCGACAGTGAGCAGGCGGTAATGCTGAACCCGGCTTCGAGGAGTGCGCTGATCAATCGGGCCATCGCCCATGATCGGTTGGGACAACCCGCCGAGGCGTTGGCGGACCTGTCGACACTCTTGAATGAGGATGAAGGCGAGACGCGGCTCCTCAGCATGCGTTCGCAGATCTATCGCAAGTTGGGCCAAGTCGAGTTGGCTCAGGCTGACCTCGAGAAGTTCCTGAACACTCGGCCTCAAGATGCCACGAGTTGGAACTCCAGGGGAGCCACCAAGCTCGCACGGAAGGATGTTGCCGGTGCGCTGGCCGATTTTCAATCGGCCAGCGTGGCGAACCCTTCGGATCTCGATGGGTACATGAATCAGGCCGCAGTTCTGACCGACTACCTGCACCAGCCTCAAGAGGCTGTCGCGATTCTGACGCAGGGTCTGCAAATCAGTCCGGACAACTCCAAGATGCTCGCCAGCCGGGCTGTCCTGTTGGCCCGTGAGGGAAAACGCGACCTGGCGCTGCAGGACATCGAGCGGGCCCTGCAGGTGAGTCGCGAGCCGCTGATTGTCTACCAGGCCGCCTGCGTCGATGCGCTGACCCTGCCCAAAGAAGAGCTGGCCCGGCCGGAAACGCTGAAGCTGCTGGCCGATGCCTTTCATGCCCAGCCAGGACTGGCCCTGATTGCGTTGGGCGATCAGGATCTCGCCCGGCTCAAGTCGCTCGAGTCCTTCAACAAGCTGGTCGCCGCCGGGCAGGTCATGGGGCAGGCCATTCGGCTGATTCGTCCCTAGCGGGATTCCCAGGGGCCAGGTGGAGAGCCAGTCTGCCCTCCGTTCGCTCGCGTCGTCCTCTGGTGGGCCGTCACGCCCCAGGCGTGCAGCGGGCTGGGCTCACCAGGGACCCGGCCAATCTCGCCCGGCCAATCCCACCCGGCCATGACCACGGTGGCCCGGCGATCGCCGGCCCTTCCGTTCGCACCTTGCGACCCTCATGGGGGGCGTGCGCACACAGCCAGCCGCAATGAATTCGTCGGGAGTCTCGCCAATGGCGGAGCGTTCCCCGCGAGCACTCACGGAATCTCGGGAGGCCGGTGCGCTGGCCCCGCAACATCCCCTCGGGCCTTACGCCAGCACCTGGTGAACAACGTGCGCCGGTTCGACCCCGGTCAGGCGAAAGTCGAGCCCCTGCACGCGGTGGCTCAGCCGGCGATGATTCAGCCCCAGCAGGTGCAGCAGCGTGGCATGCAGGTCACGCACATGCACCGGGTCTTCAGCGACGTGGTACCCCAGTTCATCGCTGGAACCGTGCGAGGTCCCCCCGCGAATCGCTCCCCCCGCCAGCCACATCGAGAACGCCCGCATGTGGTGGTCCCGGCCTGGCTCCTGCCCCTTCCCCTGGAACATCGGAGTCCGGCCAAACTCGCCCCCCCACACAATCAGCGTATCGTCGTACAGCCCCCGCTGGCGCAGGTCGGTGAGCAGTGCGTGCGTGGCCTGGTCGGTCAGCCCACAGGTGGTGTGCATGTACTTCTTCAGGTCGCCATGGTGGTCCCACCCGCGATGGTAAAGCTGGATGAACCGCACTCCCCGCTCGGCCAACCGCCGGGCCAGCAGGCAATTGCTGGCGAAGCTGGGTTGCTGCGGGGCCTGGGGGTCCAGGCCATACAGATCCCAGACGTGGTCGGGCTCCTGCCCCAGGTCGAGTAGCTCGGGAACCGACGCCTGCATGCGGAACGCCAGCTCGTACTGGGCAATCCGCGTCGCCAGTTCCGGATCACCTGTCCGCTCCAGCCGCGCACGGTCGAGTTCCTGCAGCGTGGAGATGGTCCGCCCCTGCAGCCCCCGGCTGACCCCGGGCGGGTTCCCCACGTAATGCACCGCCTCCCCCTGCTGCTGAAACTGCAGCCCCTGGTGACGCCCGGGCAGAAAACCGGCCGCCCATTGCCGGGACGAAATCGGCTGCGGGTTCCGCCCCCCCTCACTGGTCAGCACCACGAATCCGGGGAGATCGCTCGCCTCGCTCCCCAGCCCGTAGGTCACCCACGCCCCCAGGCTGGGTCGGCCCGAGATCGAACTCCCGGTGTTCATCACCGTGTGAGCCGGATCGTGGTTGATCTGGTCGGTGTGCAGTGAGCGGATGACGGCGATCTCGTCGGCATGGCGGGCGGTGAAGGGGAGAATGTCGGCGATCAGCTGTCCCGACTCGCCCCGGGGGCGAAAGGCGAACTGGGGCCCCAGGATCTTGAGCGCCTGGCCCTGCAACTGGGCGATGGGCTGCCCCTGGGTGACCGACTCGGGCATCGGTTGCCCATCCAGTTCGGCGAGCTTGGGCTTGTAGTCGAAGGTCTCGAACTGCGATGGCCCTCCCGACATGTACAGGAAGATCACCCGGCGGACCCGTGGCGGATGATGCGGACGGGGGAGATCGAGGGCGGGGGGGGCGAGAGCCGGGGAGGAGGCCAGCGGTGGAATGGCACCGTCGCCAGCCCGGGCCCGCTCGAGTTCGCCCAGGGCCAAGGCGCCCAGCCCCAGGCCGGCCTGGGCGAGAAACGCGCGTCGCAGGGTATGCAAGGAGAGAGGCTCCGGGGGGGGCAGGCCACGCGAGTGCCGAGACGCAGAGTCGAGTCCGCCTCGGCCCAGCGGGACGTGGCGCCGTCTTGGGGTAGTGTCCCCATGGCGAATTGGGCGCGTCAACTCACGAACCATCGCCGCCTCCCCGGCGATCATGGTCGCCACGGGAGTTCGACCCTGTTGGAACGCGGCCTGCAGAACTGAACCCAGGGCGAACTGGGGTAGGGCGGGCGGCGACAGTCCCTTGCCGCGGTCAGCGTCGGGTGGCGACCAGCACGCGGGGGTGGCCCGCCAGATCTTTCAGGACGGCAGGATCGGACAGTTCGGGTTGGGCGGCGGCCAGATCCAGCAGGGCGGGGGCCTGCTCGGGGGTGAATTCCAGCAGCAACCGGCCCCCCGGGACCAGCACGCTCGGCGCCTGTTGCAGCAGGATGGTTAGAAACCGCAGTCCATCGGGTCCTCCATCGAGCGCGAGCCGGGGCTCATAGTCGCGAACTTCCCGGTCCAGCGTCTCCAGTTGAGCGGTGGGAATGTAGGGGGGGTTGCTGACCAGGAAGTCGAACCGCGCCCCCGCCGGGAGGGGAGCCAGCAGGTCTCCTGCGAGGAACGTGATGCGGGGGGCGACGCCGTGGCGGTCGGCATTCTGCCGGGCCAGGTTGAGGGCGGCGGGCGAGACATCGCTGGCGGTCACGCGGGCGGCGGGGACCTGCACGGCGGCCGCGATGGCAATGCAGCCCGATCCGGTGGCGACATCAAGAATCGCCGGGGCGGGGAGCTTGCGGGCGTGCGTGATCAGATCCAGCACCAGGGTTTCGGTGTCGGGACGGGGGATGAGCACGTCGGCAGAGACGGCGAAGTCGAGGCTGAAGAACTCCCGGTGTCCCACCAGGTGCGCGACCGGTTCAGACTGGGCCCGGCGCCTGACGAGGTCGCGCATCACCGCCCGTTGCGCATCGGGGACCACCTCGTTGAACTGCACGTAGAGCTGGATGCGCGGGCAGCCCCGGGCCTTTGCCAGCAGCAGTTCGGCATCGAGTCGCGGGGTGTCGCTCCCCGACTTTTTCAGATGCTGGGCCGTCCATTCCAGGATGCGCCCCACGGTCCAGGG
>CAIUHT010000888.1 GCA_903898975.1 uncultured Planctomycetaceae bacterium | reverse complement strand
GGGGTGCTGCTTCCCTGCCAGGTCTTCGCCCAGCCCATGCTCGCCGCCGGCCGGGGGAGCATCATCAACGTCGCCTCCCTGTCGGGGATCCTGCCGTTGTCCCGCGTGGTCGCCTACTCGGCGGCGAAGGCGGCGGTCATCAATCTCACCCAGTTTCTCGCCCGGGAATGGGCCCGGCAGGGAGTGCGGGTCAACGCCCTCAGCCCCGGATTCTTCCCCGCCGACCAGAACCGCAAACTGCTCTACGAAGAGGATGGCGTGACCCTCAGCGAGCGGGGCCGACAGATCTTCGCCCACACTCCCATGCAGCGGTTTGGCTCCGCTCCCGAACTGGGGGGCGCCGTGGTCTGGCTCGCCGCCCATGCCGCGTCCTCGTTCGTAACCGGCCAAAACATCGTGGTCGACGGCGGCTTTACCAGCACAACCATCTGACTGTGTCCGAGGCGGACTGTTTCGCCAAGAACTACGATCCGCGGCCGCTCACGATTCGCAGCCGGGCGACGGCTCGACACCAGGTTGACTGATCCCCTCCGGGTGCCCGAGTCACTCTATGCCAGTGACTGGGCCGACAACCGGGCCAATCGCCGGGTCATCCCCTGGCAATTCTGTACTGAACCACTGATCGCCAGCCCACGCAAGGCATTTCAGCCAAGTGATGCATCTCCGTCACCACGACGCCGCAGGCGCTCGTGCGCGTCGTGGTGAGGCCTGGGTGATTCAACTGAGCCGACCCGCTACGTGAGACTCGCCGAGACGCGACTCGATCAGCTGGGGCGACTCAGCTCAGTTTCGCCTTGATGTACTCCAGCCCGGCCCGGAGCGCCTCGTCGAGCTGCTCCGGCTGCTTTCCACCGGCCTGGGCCATGTCGGGACGCCCGCCCCCCCCGCCCCCGACTGGCTTCGCGGCCGCTTTCACCCACTCCACCGCCGACTGCCCACGGGCCACCACCTCGGTCGCCAGTCCGGCAATCAGCAGCACCTTCCCCCCCGCCCCCGAGGCGAGCAACACCGCCACCGGGCCGAGTTTTTTCCGCAGCAGCTCAATCTGTCCCCGCATCGCATCGGCATCCCAGTCGTCGCAGCGATGCGCGATGACCTTCACTCCATTGACCTCCGCCGCGCTGGCCGCCAGCTGATCGACCAGCCCGGCCGCCGCCTGTGCCGCGTACCGCGACAATTCCCGCTTCAACGTTCGCACCTCCTCGGCCAACGCCTCGACTCGCGCGGGAATATCCTCCACCCGCGGGGCCTTGACCAGCTGAGCCACGCTCGTCAGCAACTGCTCTTCGCCGCGAATTCGGGCCAGCGCCTGGGGCCCGGTCTGGGCCACAATTCGCCGCGTCCCCGCCGCCACCGAGCCCTCGCTCAGAATCCGGCAGACCCCCACCTGGGCTGTGTTGGCCAGGTGCGTTCCGCCGCACAACTCCCGGCTGAAATCGCCCATCGAGACCACCCGCACCTCATCAGCGTACTTCTCGCCGAACAGCGCGGTCGCTCCCGACTTGCGGGCCTCTTCGAGCGGCATCAGCCGCGTCTGCACAGTGGCCCCTTCCAGGACTCGCCGGTTGATGATCTCTTCGATCTCCTGCAGCTGCTCCCGGCTGACCGCCTTGGGCTGGGTGAAGTCGAAACGCAGCACATCCCGCTCCACGCGTGAGCCACGCTGCGTGGCGTGCCCACCCAGCACCGTCTGCAACGCATGATGCAGCAGGTGAGTGGCGGTGTGCGCCCGCCGGATGCCGGCCCGGTGATCGGCGTCGACCTCGGCCCGCACCTTCAGGCCCGGCCGCAACGCACCCTGCTTGAGGTGCCCCATATGCACCACAAACCCCGCATGCCGCTGCGTATCCTGCACTTCAAAGACGCATTCGGGCGAGACCAGGCGACCCACATCTCCCACCTGTCCCCCCGACTCCCCATAGAACGGAGTGCGGTCCAGGACCACCAGCACGGGCGACGCATGACCCACCTCGTGGAGCGATTGGACCAATCGGTCTTCGGCGACAATGCCGACCACCACTGCGTCGGTGGCAGTCGTCTCGTAACCCAGGAACTCGGTCCCGGCCGTCGATTCCCGCAACGTGTCGAGTGGCCCGGCCTTCATCACCGAGTCGGCGAACGCACCTCGGCCCGAAATTTCCTGGTGCTTCTCCATGCAGGCCCGGTAGCCGGCCCGGTCGACCTTGAGGTTGTGCTCAGCCGCAAACGCTTCGGTCAGTTCGATCAGGAAGCCATCGGTCTGATGTAGATCGAACGCCTCTTCCCCCGAGATCTGGTCGCTGCTCTTCTTGCGGGCGTTTTCGACGCTTCTCTCGAGCTTCCGCAACCCCCGCTCGATCGTCCCGAGGAATTGCTCCTCCTCGGCCTTGATCGTCATCTGCACGCGCGGGACGGTTTCGCCGAGGTCGGGGTACCCTCCCCGCATCGCGGCAGCCACCGCCGGGACCAGTTCGTGCAGGAACGGAGCCCGCTTGCCCAGCAGGTACCCCTCGAGCACCGCCCGACGCAGCAACTGACGAACAACGTAGCCCTGTTTTTCGTTCCCCGGGCCACACTCTTCGTGGATGCTGAAGCTGACCGCTCGCACATGGTCGGCGATGCGGCGCAGCGGTCGTCCATGGGGGGCCGCGTAGCTGTAGTCGCGCCCCACAACCTCCCCCGCCGCCACGCACAGCGGCCGCAGCAGGTCGTTTTCAAAATTGCTGTCCACTCCCTGCAGCACCGCCGCTGTCCGCTCAAGCCCCATCCCGGTGTCGATGTTGTTCTTGGGAAGCGGCTTGAGATTGTTGGGGGGCGGGCCGACGCGATTGAACTGCGTGAAGACCAGGTTCCAGATCTCCACGCTGCTCTTGGCGTGGGGGGCCTGGTAGTAGATCTCACTGCAGGGGCCGCACACGCCGTCGGGCCCGTTTGACGGTGCACTCGCGGGCCAGAAGTTTTCGCTCTCCCCCTCCCGCCGGATCTGGCTGGGGGGCAAGCCAATTTCCTTGTGCCAGATGTCGTAGGCCTCGTCGTCGTCGAGATAGACCGTCACCTGCAGGCGGTCCTTCGCCAGCCCCAACCACTTCTTCGTCGTCAGAAACTCCCACGCCCAGTGGATCGCCTC
>CAIUHT010000887.1 GCA_903898975.1 uncultured Planctomycetaceae bacterium | reverse complement strand
ATACGCCAATCGGCTCGCGCAGGGCCCTGGTTCTCGACGGAGCCCCGAGCGCGATGCGTGGAGCGCCTTCTGCCAGGTGCTGTTCGCGAGTGCCGAGTTTCAGTATCGACCGTGACACCGTCCGACGCAGCCTCGCGCCTCATCGCGCACCCGTTCGCCCACTAGCACTCGCACACCTCCCTCAGGAATGCTCACCATGTTGACACGCCGTGAGTGGCTGCAGACAGCCCGCTCGGGTTTCGGTCACCTCGCGTTCACCGCGCTGGCCTGTGGGCACGGGGGTGGAGTGCGACCAGCGCGGGCTGAGAAAGCAGCCGACAGCCCGAGGGTTTCTTCCGACGTGGTCGAGAGCTCTCTGTCGGCGCGACCTGCGCAGTTCGCTCCCAGGGCCCGGCGGGTCATCTTCCTCTGCATGGAAGGTGGGCCGAGCCATGTGGATACCTTCGACTACAAGCCGAGACTGCAGGCCGACAGCGGCCGGTCCGCTGGGGCGGGCCGGGGGCGGTTCGCAGGACGGCTGCTCGGATCCCCGTTCGAGTTCCGGCAGTTCGGGGAATGCGGGCGGTGGATCAGCGAACTGTTCCCCCAAGTGGCCGGTCACGCCGATCGCCTGTGCGTGCTGAACGGCATGCACACCGATCTTCCCAATCATGCGCAGGCCTTCCTGCAGATGCATTGCGGGCTGTTTCAGTTTCCCCGTCCCAGCCTGGGGGCGTGGGTGCTCTACGGGCTGGGGACGACCAACGAGAACCTGCCCGGGTTTGTCACCATCAACCCACCCCGCACGAATGGGGGAGCGGCGAACTATGCCTCCTCCTTCCTGCCCGCCGTCCACCAGGCGACGCGAATTGGCGGGACGGGACAGGTGAGCAATCTGCGGAACGCCCGGCACTCAGCCTCAGCGCAGCGGGCGCAGCTCGACTACCTGCAGCAGCGGAATCGAGGGACGGCAGCCGCCCAGGGAGGCAATCCGGAGATCGAGGGTCTGATCTCCTCCTTCGAACTCGCCTTCCGCATGCAGGCCGAACTCCCCGAGTTGCTGGATCTGTCGGGCGAGACGCGCGAAACCCTCGCACTGTATGGTGCGGAGCGGGAACCGGAGGCGAATGCCGGGCCCCGGGGACTGTTCGGCGGGATGCCGGGCGGGGGTGGGGGCCCGTCTGGGACATTTGCCCGGCAGTGCCTGCTGGCCCGTCGGTTGGTGGAAGCGGGTGTCCGCTTTGTGGAAGTGACCCACGGGGACTGGGACCATCACCGGAACCTGCAGGAGTCGCTGCGGGGGAGTTGCACGGCGGTGGACCGACCGATTGCGGGACTGCTGACCGACCTGGCCCGCCGAGGACTGCTCGACGACACCCTGGTGATCTGGGGGGGCGAGTTTGGGCGCAGTCCGACCGCCCAGGGGGACGGGCGGGACCACAACCACAAGGGGTTCACTCTCTGGATGGCGGGTGGGGGCGTGCGGCCGGGGATCGCGCACGGGGCGACCGACGAATATGGGCAGGAAGCGGTGTCGGGGCGGATGCACATCCACGACTGGCACGCGACGCTGCTGCACCTGCTGGGGCTCGACCACGAGCGGCTGACCTACCGGCACGGCGGCCGCGAACTCCGCCTGACCGACACCAAGGGCCAGGTCATCAGCGACATCCTGGCCTAATCGAAAAAGGGGTCATTCTGGTTTTTGCCCTGTCCCCTTTTATGAAAAAGTAGAACAACCCCTTTTTTGGGTGTCCCCTTTCTTGGTCAATAGCCCGCGGCGGCTCCGTCTTTGCGGGGGTCGGTGCCACCGTGCAGGACCCCGGTGCGGGGATCGATCAGGATTGCCTGGTAGCCGCCGAAGCCGCCCGCGGAACGAACTGTCTTGTGTCCCTTCCGCGTCAGCGCCTCCCGCGTCGCCTCGGGTATGCCCGCCTCCAGTTGCACGATCCCCCCACCCTCGTCCATGGGCCGGCCAGTGGGAGTCTGTGATCCGACATGCGACACCCGCGCCAGGTCGCCCGCTTCCTGAACGTTCATTCCAAAGTCAATCAGGTTCACCAGCATCTGAACCTGCCCCTGGGGCTGCATGTCGCCCCCCATCACCCCAAAGCACAACCACGGTTCGCCTTCGCGGGTCACGAACGCGGGAATGATGGTGTGGAATGGCCGCTTGCCCGGCTCAAACCGGTTCAGGTGATTATCGTCGAGCGCGAACAGGTTGCCGCGGTTCTGCAAGGCAAACCCGGTCTCCCCCGCGACCACCTGCGAGCCAAACCCGTGATAGAGGCTTTGGATGAACGAGCAGCAGTTCCGCTCGGCATCGACCACCGTGAGGTAGATGGTGTCCCCCTGCGAGATCTTCGGGTCTCCCGCCAACACCTGCGTTGCCGCCGCGTCGGGATCGATCCGCTTTCGCTGCCTGCTGGCATACTCCTTGGAAATCAGCTCGGCGATCGGGAGATTCGAAAACTCGGGATCGGAATAAAACCGGGCCCGGTCGGCAAAGGCGAGTTTCTTGGCCTCGATCAGCAGGTGCAGGTAGTCGGCACTGTGGGGCCCCATCTTCTTGAGGTCATACGCCTCGAGAATGTTGAGCATCTCCAGCACCGCCAGTCCCTGACCATTGGGCGGCAACTGCCAGACTTCGTGCCCGCGGTAACTGGTGGACACCGGCTGCACCCAGTCGGACCGGTGGCGGGCGAAATCTTCGAGCGAAAAATGCCCCCCATTCTGCTCGCTGAAGGCGACGATCTGCCGGGCGATTTCCCCCCGGTAGAACGCCTCGCGACCGCCCGCCGCGAGCGCCCGATAGGTCGCCGCCAGTCGCGGATTGCGGAACACCTCGCCAGCCGCCGGGGCCCGTCCGTCGATCAGATAGGTCGCCGCCGAGTCGGGCCATTCGCGGAGTGACGCGACCGAGGCCTGCCACCCCTTGGCGATCACTTCGGAGACCGGGAACCCCTCCTCGGCATATTCGATCGCCGGTTTGAGCAACTCGGCGAGTGGGCGGGTTCCAAATTTCACCCGGAGTTCCTCCCAGCCATCGACGCAGCCCGGAACCGACCAGCTCAGCGGCCCGTAAACCGGGATTTCATCGACCCCCAAGCTGGCGAATTTTTCCCGCGAGAGGTTAAGGGGACTGCGCCCCGAGGCGTTCAATCCATGCAGGGTGCGGGTCTTGGCATCCCAGTACAGGACGAACAGGTCCCCCCCAATGCCGCAGCTCATTGGCTCGGTGACACCAATCACCGCACTCGCGGCAATCGCGGCGTCCGCTGCGGTGCCCCCCTGCTGCAACACCTGCAGCCCCGCCTGCACGGCCAGCGGCTGACTGGTCGCCACCATCCCGCGGCGGGCCATCACCACGCTGCGACTCTGGCGGGGGTTATCGGCGGGACGCTCGAAGCCGGGTCCGGGACGCACGGGAGTCTCCTGGGAGGCTGCGGGGGGGACCCCCAGCAGCAGAGGCAGCAGGACCAGCACAATTCGCGCGCTCCACCCGCGGAAACCGGGCTGTGACGGAGTTGCCACCAGAGCCAGTGCGGAGCGGAACAACAGGAATTGAGGCATGCGGTCGGGACGAGGTGGCGGAGGAACTCAAAGGAGGGCTCCCGCAGTTCCCAGCGGCAACCGCGGTTAGAAGCGAGAATCTTCGTCCCTGTGTGCCGTCATTTCAACTACTGGTCCTCGATCCTCCTCGCACCACCCGGCTCGGCCAGCCCTCGGCACCCCCCCCTTCACCCGCTCCAGATCCCACTCAAAAGAGGCCACCTGACTGGGCACAGAATGGTCGCCATCAAAAAAAGGGGTCATTCTACTTTTTCGAAAAAGTAGAATGACCCCTTTTCGCTCTGTCCCCTTTATTGGGGTGGAGATGGGCGGGTGATTGCTGCCGTAATTATCGAGTGACGCGTTTGATCAGCAGGGCCACGCGCTGTTCGCCGACGAGGACTTCGCGGGCTTCGCCCGGTGGGGTTTCGAGTGGTTGCAGTGTCTCGGCGAGTGTTTCCTGCGTGATGTATTCGTGCCACTCCCGCAGTGCCAGCAGCACGCCCGCGTGCGGGCTGCTGAAGGCGATCTGGATCCGATCCTCGATCTCCAGGTCGGCGTCCTTGCGCAGCTGCTGCACCTGCCGCACAAAATCACGGGCCATCCCCTCGCGGAGCAATTCGTCGTTCAACACCGTGGACAGCGCCAGCTGAACTCCTGCGACGTCCCCCGCCACCCAGTCGCTGGCCTGCTCGGTCCCGATCAACACATCTTCCGGTCCCAACGTGACCGGCTGACCATCCAGGTCGATTGTCACCGACTCACCCCGGCGGAGCGGCGCCAACTTCGCCCCGCTCAGCGTGGGCAACAGCTTCGAGAGACTGGCCAATCCCTTGCCCAGTCGCGGGCCTAGCGTCTTGAGGTTCGGTTTGAAGGTGTACCGCACCAGGTCATCGAGCTGCGGGCACGCGGTGATCCGCTTGACGTTCAACTCCTCGCGGATCACATCGGCGAGGGACTCGATTGCCTCCCGCTGGGCGGGGGTGGTGCAGGCGTACCGCAACTCGGGGAGTGGCTGCCGCACCCGCTGGCCCGCCTGCTCGCGCAGTCCGTGACCCAGGTTCACCACCTGCTGCGCCAGCCCCATGCGTGCCGACAGGTGCGGATCGGCCAGCGCCGCGTCGGCGACTGGATAGGGACACAAGTGCACGCTCTCGGGTGACCCCGGCAAGGTGGCCGACAGATTGCGGTACATCCGCTCGGTGACGAACGGCACGATCGGGGCCAGCAGCTTCGACAGCGTCAGCAGCACGGTGTGCAGGGTCTGGTAAGCCGCCTGTTTGTCGGCGTCGCCGGCTGTCCGCGACCGCCAGAAGCGGCGCCGGTTGCGGCGGACATACCAGTTCGACAAGTCGTCAATGAACCGGGCCGCTTCCTTCAGGAAAGCCGGGGCGTTGTAGGCCGACAGCTCGGCATGCGCCACGTCGATCAGCGTCTGCAGATTCGCCAGCACCCAGCGATCGATCTCGGGACGCTCGGGGACCGGGACCGGCCTGGTGTTCGGGTCGAACCCATCGAGCCGGGCGTAATTGATGAAGAATGCGTAGGTGTTCCACAGGGGAATCAGCACCTGCCGACGGACGTCATCGGCGGGGGTGCTGGTGACCAGGCACGTGGGGAGCCCTTCGGCGGTCTGGGCGATCGGACCGTCCACTGTTTCGAGTGTGACTCGCTGGCTTGGGTCCCGGCGGCCAAACCGCAGATCGGCGGCGGGGTTCTGCGCCAGGTAGAGCCAGCGCAGCGTATCGACCCCCAACTGCTCGGCGGCTTCTTCGAACCAGATGGCGGTGCCGTCCGACTTGTGCATCGGTTTGCCATCTTCATTCATCACCAACCGATGCCCCAGCAGCGCCTTGAACGGGGGGCTCCCGTCCATCATGGTGGACATCGAGAGCAGGGCGTAGAACCAGTTGCGGAACTGGCCGGGGAAGCACTCGGTGACCATGTCGGCGGGATACCACTCGCGCCACGCTTCCCGATTCGTGTTGTACTGCAGCGTCGAGAAGGGAACGATCCCGGCATCGAGCCACGGATTCCCCACGTCGGGAATGCGGGTCATCAGGTTCCCCGTGCGAGGATTTCGGATCTTGACCTTGTCGATCCATGGGCGGTGCGGGGTGTGACCCGAGAACTCGTCCCAGCCCTCCACCGCCCGCTCGCGCAATTCGGCGAGTGAGCCGATGACTTCGAACTCGTCGGTGACATCATCGACCCAGATTGGGAGCGCCAGTCCCCAGAACCGCTTCTTCGAGATCATCCAGTCGCGCATGTTGGTCAGCCACTCGAGCTCGCGCGTCAGCCCGTCGATGCTGTCGGGGAGCCAGCGGATCTGTTTTGCGACCTGCATGATCTCGTCGCGCCAATCCATGTTGATGAACCACTCGTCCACCAGCCGGAAGACCAGTTCCTCCCCCGTCCGCCAGCAGTGCGGGTAGATGTGCGGGTAGTCTTCGACGGCGACCAGCAGGTTCTTGCGACGGAGCTCCTCAAACACCAGCTCGGCGGTCTGACGGTCAATCGCCTCGCGGCCCGTGAAGAGACCAAACCCCTCGACGTAGCGACCGTCATCCCCGAGGGGAGCAATGGCGACAATGCCCAACTGCCGGCCCAGTGCGTGGTCGACATCGCCGCAACCTGGCGCGATGTGAACAATGCCGGTTCCCTCCCCGGCGAGCACCATGGGCTGCCCGGCGGAATCGCGGCCCCCATCGACCACGCGGTGGCAGTCGATGCCCGTGCGGTCGGCGACCGCCGGATCGAATGGAACCCCGCCCCTGGTCTGCTGGGCGGGCAACTCATCGAATGGGCCACGGTACTGCCAGCCCACCAGCTCGGCTCCCGGGATCTCGCCCAGGATCTCGTAGCCACCGTTCTCCTTGAAGATCTGGGCGATGGTCTTGAGCCGGGGGGTTCCCTTCGGCCAGCCCCACTCGGGGCGTCCGAAGCCCTCTTTGAATTCCCGGGCCAACCGGGCGAATTCGAGGTTCTCCTTGGCGAAGTAATAGACAGCGCCGTCCTTCTTGGCCTTGAGTCGAACATAGGTCAGCTGCGGATTGACCGCGGCGGCCACGTTGCTGGTGAGCGTCCAGGGGGTGGTGGTCCAAACCAGCAGGTGTTCGTTGTCGCGGCCCACCAGCGGGAGCCTGAGGAACACCGAGCGGTGGACGGTCAGCTTGCGACCTTCGGCCACCTCCATCTGGCTGTAGGCGCTTCCCCCGCGGCCCGACCACGGCATGACATCATGTCCGCGGTACAGCTTGCCTCGCTGGTGGCACTTCTTGAGGAACGCCCAAATGGTCTCGTTATTCTCGGTCGAGAAAGTGAAGTAGCTCCCTCCCCAGGCGGGTTGGCCGAGGCCGGCGACCAGCTCTTCAGCGGTCCCGCTGACCTGGCGACCGGTGGGAGTGCGGATGGTCTGCGGGGTCGCCTGCCCCACGTGGGCAGCCAGTTGCCGCAGCGTGGCGGGGTCGTCCCAATCCATCCAGTATCCCAGGCGGATCGACTGCTCGGTCTGCCGGGCCGCGAAGGTGAGAACCCGCTTTTTGCAGGCGTGGGTGAACTGGTCGATGCCAAAGTCGGAGATCGAGTTCTTGGTGCCGAGGCTGAGTTCCTTTTCCACCTCGACTTCCACCCACAGCCCCTGGCAGTCAAAGCCGTTCTGGTACCGCAATTCGCGGCCCGTCATGGCGAAGTAGCGCTGATAGGCGTCTTTGTAGGTGCGACCCCAGGCGTGGTGGACGCCCATGGGGTTGTTGGCGGTGATCGGCCCGTCGAGGAAGCTCCAGCGGGGTCGCCCGGCGTTTTGAGCCCGCAGCTTGGCGAAGATCTGGCTGTCACGCCAGAACCGCAGGACATCGTGTTCGCCGCGAACAAAACCGGCGTCGGTGGAGACTTTTTCGAACATGGAAGTTGCAGACGGAACGAATCAGCCGACGGAAGGCCGCCAGTTGGCCGGGCGGAGGGCCCGACTCACCCGGGCCCAGCACTCGGGACCCGCGGGGAGAAACCACAAGAGTAATCGATGCGGTACTCCCGCTGAAGTGGCGGCCAGCCCGGGAAGGGGTTCGGAGGGAACGCCCCCAGCCTGAAGGCAGTCACAGGAGACCAACCGATGATGACGCCTCGGCTCCGGCCGCCAGCGTGGCTCCCACACTCGCTGCCGATCTCGCCGCCAGGGTCACTGCTCGACTCACTGCCAGTTCCCCCGGTTGTGGCAGCACTTGCTGACCCGCCGCTCGAACCCGCCGAAGAGCCAACGCGCCCAGTCCAACGCGTCGAGTCCTCGAGGAACTCCCAGACCAATGCCCGAACCGGGTGCGATAACTACCTCAGCACTCCCCGAGGCCGGTAGAATCGGGGATGACCCACAGGTCGCTGCGGGGGGTGCTACCGCCCCCCGCAAAGGGCCCCGGGTTGTGCGCTCACCCCGATCCCTTGCTGGCTGACTGAGCCACGCGAGGCCCTCGACAGACTCCGGCTGGAGGCCCAACCGATGAACTGCAACCATCTCCCGAACGATTCGCGGGCGAGGAGTGTGGAGACCCACCGGACCGCACCAAAACGGGCCGGACGACGACCGCTGAACGCGGACTGGGTCGCCCTGTTGCTGACGGGGCTGATGGCAGGCTGGTTCCTACCCCAGTCGAGCGCGTGCGCCGCCGAGGGGGTTCAATACGGCCGCGACGTTCTGCCAATCCTGGCCGGGCATTGCTTCGCCTGCCATGGGCCCGACGCCAGCTCGCGCAAAGCCGACCTGCGACTGGATGACGCCGCGGGAGCGACCGCAAAGCGGGATGGCGGGGCGGCACTGGTCCCGGGCTCCCTCGACCAGAGCGAACTCTGGCAGCGGATCATCTCAACCGACGAAGCGACGGTGATGCCCCCTCCGTCCACCAAGAAGCCACTGACACCCGCCCAGAAGGAGATTCTGAAACAGTGGATCGAGCAGGGGGGCGAGTATCAGAATCACTGGGCGTTCTCGCCCCCGGTGGCGGTCGAGCCCCCGGCGAACTCCCGCCCGGGCTGGACCGAGAACCCGGTCGATCGGTTTATCCTCGCCCGGCTCACCGCCGAGGGACTGGAACCCCGACCCGAGGCGTCGCGCCCAACGCTGATTCGACGGGTGGCATTCGCCCTGACGGGTCTGCCACCCACGCTGGCCGAAATCGAGAAGTTCGAGCGGGACGAATCTCCGCAGGCATACGAGGCCATGGTCGATCGGTACCTCGCCTCCCCGCGGTACGGCGAAGAGATGGCCCGGCACTGGCTCGATGTGGCGCGGTACGCCGACACGCACGGGCTGCATCTCGACAACATACGCGAGATGTGGGCCTACCGCGACTGGGTGGTGGGAGCCTTCAACCGGAACCTGCCATACGACCAGTTCACAATCGAGCAATTGGCGGGCGATCAACTGCCCAACCCAACCCGCGACCAACTGGTGGCGACGGGATTCAACCGCTGCAATGTGACGACAAGTGAGGGGGGCTCAATCGAGCCCGAATTCCTGTTCCGGTATGCAGTCGACCGCACGAGCACGGTGGTGCAGGCTTGGCTGGGGCTGACGGGGGGGTGTGCGGTCTGCCACGACCACAAGTACGACCCGCTCAGCGCGCGTGAGTTCTACTCGCTGTACGCGTTCTTCTACAGTGCCGCCGACCCGGCGATGGATCGGAACATCAACACGACCGAACCCTTCCTGCGGTTGCCCACCCCCACGCAGGAGCGGGACTTGAACGTCCTGAAAACCGCCGAGCAGGAGGCCCGGCAGGCGCTGACCGAGGCACTCCGCGGGGTGACATTGACCGACCCGGCCGAGGCGAACCTCCCGACGGCCGAGCAGCTCGCCGCGACCGAGCCAGTGCCGGTCGCCGACGTCTGGTTCGACGACCAGTTTCCCACGGGAGCCCGGGTCAGCTGTTCGTCGCGCAACGCGTCCACCTGGGTGACAGAGCCGGGGGCGGGGGTGGCGTCGGGCGTGCGAGCGCTGCGGCAATCTTTCGCCGGAAATTACACCGACAAAGCCGAGGCCTTTGCGACGTCGCTGGTGGTCCCCCGGCAGGCGCGGTTCCAAGTCCAGGTGCGGGTGAGCCGGGGTGGCCCACCCGAGGCACTGTGGCTTGAGCTGCAGACCAACAAGGGGGTGCGGCGGGCGATCTGGGGGAACGCAGACCGAGTGGGCTCGGGGCCCACGGGCAATCCCGATCGACTGCGGGTGGGCGATGTGCCGCGTGGTGGAGAGTGGGTGTCCCTCGAAGTGACGGGGGAAGCGTGGAAGCTGGACGGGGGCGAGACGGTCCGCGGGCTGGTGTTTGGCCAGTTTGGCGGAACAGTCGATTGGGATCGGCTGCTGGTCTCGGGCGAGCTGGCCCCGGCCAGCGATCCCCGAGCGTCGTTCAGCGCGTGGTGGACCGACCGCAAGGGAATCGACACGCCCGGCATCCCGGCCGAACTGGCGGCCTTGCTGAAGGGAGGGCCGGTGGCCGAAGTGGCCGCCCCGCTGCGCGAGGCGCTGCAGGCCCACTGGCAGACGTACGTTGCGCGGCCGACGACCGCCGGTTGGCGGCTGGCGCGCGACAGGCTCGACCTGGCCACGGCGCAGCGAGTGGCCCTGGAAGAGAGCCTGCCGGGCACCTTCATCTTTCGCGATCTCGACAAGCCCCGCGACACCTTCGTGATGCTGCGGGGGCAGTACGACAAGCCGGGCGAGAAGGTCGAACCCGGGGTTCCCGCCATCTTCCCGCCGTTGCAGCTCGAGGAGGGGAACCAGCGGGCCCGCCGGCTGGACCTGGCCAAATGGCTGCTCCGGCCCGACCAGCCTTTGACGGCGCGGGTCGCCGTGAATCGCCTGTGGCAGCAGTTCTTCGGGGCGGGGCTGGTACTGACAAGCGCCGATTTTGGGCTGCGGGGAATGCCCCCCAGTCATCCCGAACTGCTCGACTGGCTGGCGGTTCACCATCGCGATTCGGGGTGGGACATGAAGGCGCTGGTGCGGCTGTTGCTGACCTCGGCGACCTTCCGCCAGGGTGCGCAGGTGCTGCCCGAGACGCTGACCCGCGACCCGGCGAATCGGCTGTATGCCCGGGGCCCGAGGTTCCGGCTCGATGCCGAGCAGATCCGCGACAATGCCCTGTTCGTCGCCGGGCTGTTGAACCCGCGGATGGGGGGCCCGGTAGTGCGCCCCTACCAGCCGCCGAACATCTGGGAACCGGTCGGGTACGCCGACAGCAACACCCGCTTCTACCTGCAGGATCACGGTCGCGACCTGTACCGGCGGAGCCTGTACTGCTTCCTGAAGCGGACGGCACCGCCGCCGTTCATGAGCAACTTCGATGGACCGAACCGCGAGCAGATGTGTGCCCGGCGGGAGCGGACCAACACGCCCCTGCAGGCGCTGCAGCTGCTCAACGACATTCAGCAGTTTGAGGCGGCGCGAGGCTTGGCGGGACGAATTGTGACCGAGGGGGGAGCGACGGTTCCCGAGCGACTGCAGTGGGCGGGCCGGACAGTGCTGGCACGGAAGCTGCACATCGACGAACTGCGGATGCTTGAGAACGCGGTGGGCTACTACCGGGAGCGGTACGACGCTGACCCTGCCGCGGCGAACCAGGTGGTGGGCGTCGGTGAATCTCCGCTGATTCCTAACGTTTCGGCCCCCGAGCTGGCGGCGTGGACGCTGCTCTCGAACCTGCTGCTGAACACCGACGAAACCGTGAACCGCAACTGAACTGAAAAAAGGGGTCATTCTACTTTTTTCAAAAAGTAGAATGACCCCTTTTTCTGGAATGTCTTTCTTGGGAGTCCACAGAGATGAGCCACTGGCTGCATGACCCGCTGCGGGACTGGGCGTGGGGGATGAACCGTCGGCGGTTTTTTGGAGCGACGGGAGTCCGGCTGGGTGGGACGGCGCTGGGCCTGCTGGCCGGATCGGGCATCGGGGCTCACGTGGGGCGGGCGCTGGCCCAGCCCCCAGCGAATCCCGTCGATGCCGGACCGCGGGTTCACCCGCCACTCCCCGGGTTTCCGCACTTCCCGGCGAAGGCGAAGTCGATCATCTACCTGCACATGAATGGCGGTCCCACGCAGCTCGACCTGTGGGATTACAAACCCGGGCTGCAGGAGCATTTTGACAAGGACCTCCCCGACAGCATCCGCCAAGGTCAGCGCATCACGACGATGACCAGCGGGCAGAAGAGGCTGCCGGTCGCACCGTCGAAGTTTCAGTTCACCCAGCATGGCCAGTGCGGGCGGTGGGTGAGTGAACTGCTGCCGCACACCGCGAAGCTGGTCGACCACCTCGCGGTGGTGAAGTCGGTGCACACCAACGCCATCAATCACGACCCGGCGTGCACGTACGTGATGACGGGGAGCGAGATCCCGGGAAAGCCCAGCCTGGGGTCGTGGGTTTCTTACGGGCTCGGGGCCGAGACAAACAACCTGCCAGCGTTCGTGGTCCTCACACCCACGTGGAGTTCGCGGGCCGCCGCCCAGGCGCTGTTCACGCGGATGTGGTCCAGCGGGTTTCTGCCCACCAGCCACAGCGGCGTGGCGTTGCGAAGTGTCGGGGACCCGGTGCTGTACCTGCAGAACCCTCCCGGGGTCACCGTCGCCGACCGCCGGGCCATGTTGAACACCCTGCAGGCACTCAACCAGCGGCAGTTCGCCGAGCTGAACGATCCCGAGATTCAGACCCGCATTGCCCAGTACGAGATGGCGTTTCGCATGCAGGCGAGCGTTCCCGAGCTGGTCGACCTGGGGGGTGAAACGGCGGCCACGCTCGACGCATATGGGCCCGATGTGAAGACCCCCGGAAGTTTTGCGGCGAGTGCCCTGCTGGCCCGCCGGCTGGTGGAGCGGGGTGTGCGGGCGGTGCAGATTCTACACCGGGGCTGGGACCAGCACGGGAATCTCCCCGCCGACCTGGCGCTGCAGTGCCGGGATGTCGACCAGCCCTGTGCCGCCCTGCTGAACGACCTGAAACAGCGCGGCCTGCTCGACTCGACACTGGTGGTCTGGGGGGGCGAGTTCGGGCGGACGGTCTATTCGCAGGGACAGCTGACCAAGGAAACCTACGGCCGCGACCATCACCCGCGGAATTTCTGCATGTGGGCAGCGGGCGGGGGGATCAAGGGAGGAATCGAATTCGGGAAGACCGACGACTTCAGCTACAACGTTGTCGAACAACCCGCCAACGTGAACGACTTCAATGCCACGCTGCTGCATTGCCTGGGAATCGACCACGAGCGGTTCACCTACCGCTTCCAGGGGCTGGAGCAGCGGCTGACGGGGGTCGAAAGCCCCAAGATCATCCCGGAGCTGCTGGCCTGAGACGGCAGTGCGGCGGCTGGCACAACGGCTGACTCGCGGCGAATCCATTCACGCCCACCCGCCTGCACTCCGAGACTGCCGACAGATTTCACGCCCCAGCGTGCGTCCGCGATGGAAAGATCCGCTGCGGACGATTGGAGTGTCGCCGGGCTTTCCGGGACCGCCACATCCCTGGCTGACCGACAAACACCCGACCGGGCTGGATCACTCGGCCTAAGTCCGGGGCGAGCGGGTGCCGTGGTCGTGGCGATGGCACCGGATGGTCTCCTCGTGGTGAGCGAAGGGTTTCGGTTCTACGTCGAGTT
>CAIUHT010000886.1 GCA_903898975.1 uncultured Planctomycetaceae bacterium | reverse complement strand
TTGGCTGATGGGTGACGCGGCGCGGGGGGGCTTGCGGGCCGAGCTGGACCGGCAGCTTGCGGAGCTGGTTCAGCGGTACAACATTGGGCCCGACAAGTATTGTGGCTGTGCGCCCGCAGAGATTGAGCGGTTGGTCGTGGCTCACCATGCGGGGACTGTCGAGCCGGGGGAGCCGGTGGGGTATTGGCCGGCGGTCTCTGCCGAGACCCAGGCCGAGCGGTTGCGGGGGGCGTTTGGCCCCGACGTCGATGTCGCGCGGCTGCGGGTGGTGTTGCAGTTCTTTGAGGCGCGGGTCGCCGAGGCCCTGCAGCTCGACTGGAAGTGGCCGAATGACGAGTTCGACCGCGCGGTGGTGGCTGGGCTCGACCGGCATTATCCCGAGCTGAGTTCCACCGCCAGGCGGCTGATTGCGGCGGCCTTCAGTTACAGCCACGCGAAGTGATGAAGGCGGCTGGGGCGGGGGCGGGCCCGTGGACCAGGGCTGCGGCGAGCAGAGGCTGGCAGCGGGAAGCGGTCAAGGCGGGAAGCGTTCGCAGTGGCGAGTTGTGGGCTCGCGCCGTGGGGTGGGTGGTTGCCGGTGCTTTGACTCTGGTCTCGGGGTCACTTTAGAATCGCGGCGTCGACAGGCGTTCCCCGAGTGTGGGGGACGCGGGTCGGTCCCGCCTTCCGCAGTCCTACCCTCCCCGTGTCTCTCCCTCGCAGTGGATTGGGGTGGCCGCTCTGGCCCCCTGGCCCTGATGCTGCGACAACCCGCACCGGGTGATCGGCCCCGAGCCACCGCGACCTCAAGCGGGTCGCGGGCTGCGTCCGCCGGGTTTTCGAACGTGCTTCGCTTCAAGGATTTGCCTCATGCGACCCATCCGCCGCGCCCGTCCCGGTTGGTTGTTCCCGGCCTGTTCCCTGGCTCTTTCCGCCGGTCTGACGGTGGCGTTGCCCGCCTCGCGGGCCGAGGCGCAGGGGGCCATCCCGGCGATCAGTTCGACCTTCCCGCAAGCTGCGGCTCCCGGCCAGACTGTTGATGTGAAGGTGCGCGGAGGCAACCTCGCGACCCCCACCGAACTCTGGACCAGCTTCCCCGCCGAGGTGAGCTTCCCCGCCGACATCGCCGGCAACGGGACGAACGCCGCCGAGGTGACCTACCGCATCAAGCTGCCTGCCGACGCCCCGAGCGGGGTGTTCGGAGTCCGGCTCGCGACCGCGCAGGGGGTATCGAATCTCAAGCTGTTCGCGGTCGATGATCTCCCCAGCGTGGCCCAGGCCCGCCCCAACCAGGCCCAGGCCGCGCCGCAGGTGGTGACGCTGCCCGTGGCGATCGACGGTTATGTCGATAACCTCTCGCGCGACTATTACAAGTTCACCGCCGCCGCCGGGCAGCGGGTTTCGATCGAACTGCTGGCCCGCCGGCTGGGGTCGCCCCTCGATTCGATGATTCGCCTGCTCGACGCGAAGGGGCGCGAACTGGCCTACAGTGACGACGCACTGGGGCTCGGTTCCGACTCGCTCATTTCTTACACCATCAAGGAAGCGGGCGAGTACCTGGTGGAAGTGCGCGACATCCGCTTCCAGGGGGGGGCGAACTTCCAGTATCGCCTCCGCCTGGGAGATTTCCCCTGCGTAACGGTTCCCTATCCGATGGGGGTGCAGCGTGGGGCGGCGGCCCAGGTGTCGTTCGCCGGGGCGGCGGTTGACGGGGTTGCCCCGTTGCCGGTCCAGTTGCCCGCCGATTCGCCCCTCGCGTGGCTGGCGGTCTCGGGCCGGGGAGCGAATGGCAAGAGCAGCGGGTTTGGCGTCGTCTCGGTGGGGGCCACCCCCGAGGCGCTGGAAGCCGAGCCGAATAACGATCAGCCCCAGGCGACCCGCGTCCCGGTTGAAGCCAGTCTGAATGGTCGGTTCGAAAAGCCGGGGGATGTCGACCGGTTCATCTTCACCGCCAAGGCGGGGACCCGGCTGGTTTACACGGCGGTCACCCGTCAACAGGGGAGCCCGTGCGACCTGTTCCTGCGGTTGCTGAAGACCGACGGGGCCGAGGTGGCGTCAGCCGACGACACTGGCCCGGCGGACGGGGTGCTCGACTACACCTTCCCCGCCGATGGCGATTACACGCTGGTGGTTGAAGACCTGCACCGCCGGGGCGGGCCTGAGTTTGCCTATCGCATCGCGGTCGCGCCGTTCGCCAACCGGTTCGAACTGGCCGCCGCCGCCGACACGGTCAACATTCCCGCCGGGGGGTTGACGGCGATCACGGTGACCGCGGTGCGCGGGCCGTTCGCGGGTCCGATTGAACTGTCGCTGCAGGGGGCTCCCGAAGGGATCGTGGCGACCCCCGCCGTGATTGGCCCCGGCCTGGTGACCACGGTGATGACACTGGCCGCCGCGCCGAATGTCGCGCCGGGCAAGGTCTACAACCTGAAGATCGTGGGGAAATCGACCCAGGGCGACGCGACGTTCACGGCGGTCGCCACGGTCAGTGCGGCTCAGCGGGGTGCGTTCTCGAACCTCGCGACGCCCCCCCAGGCCCTCTCCGAGACGGTCGCTGTCGGCATCAACCCGGCCCCGCTGTTCACCCTGAAGACCGACAAGCCCGAGCTGGTGTTCGGAAAAGACCTGTCGGCGACCATCAAGGTGCAGGCGGCGCGGATGGGTGACTTCGCCGAGGAGATTGCGGTGGCGGTGCTGCCCGCCCAGAACGGGCTCCCCCCGGGAATCACCGCGGCGGTCAAGCCGGTGGCGAAGGGGACGAACGAGATCGACATTGTCTTCGCGGCGAATGCGCAGGCCCCGCTGGGCGAGTTCTACGCCGTGCTGCAGGGGACCGGGAAGGGGGGCAACGTGACTGCCGTACAGCCCATCCCCGCCCTGAAACTCAAGCTGCAGGCTCCCTTCGAGCTGAAGCCCGACCTGGGCGGGGCGAAGATCACCAAGGGGGGCAAGTTGAAGATCAAGGTGACGGCGGTGCGGAACCCGGCTTACGCGGGACCGATTACGCTGGCGTTCCAGAATCTGCCCAAGGGGGTGACTGCCCCCGCGACGATGATTCCCGCCGACAAGGCCGAGGTGGAGCTGGAACTCGACGCGGCGGCCGATGCCGCAGTCGGGGCGGTGAACAACCTGGTTGTGGCGGGTGAGGGGATGAACGGGAATGCCAAGGTGACGGCGGCAGCCCCGAATGCGACCCTGACCGTGGAGTAGTGCCAGCCCCTGGCCGCGGCACGGTTTAACAGGACCGTCGCCGCCGGGCGGGGCGGAAGCGTGCTGAGCGGGGAAAGCCGGGGCTGGGGTTGGCCCCGGCGAACGGGCCCTGCGAAACTTGAGTGAATCCCGGTTCTGCAGCGTGCGGAGCCCGGTTTTTTGCGAAGCGGGCGATGGAATTGTCGAATCCGACACTCCCCTCGCGAGTTGCCACAAACTCTCCCCGGCCCACGATTGGGGGTGTAAACTCCCGGTCGGGCTGGTAGAATCCATCAATCGATTCCGATCGGCTTGGGACCCCTTGCGGGGTGACGGGCCAGGTCGCCGATGGCTGTCAGAATTACGGAGCGAAGAGCGATGCCCCGCCCCCGGTTTTTCCGTGTGTTGCTGGTGTGCCTGGCCGCAAGTGGCCTGGCGATTGCGAATTCCGCGTGGGCAGCCGAAGGGGCCGCCCCGGCCAGCCCAGCCGCCTCGGTGGTGGTGGGTGAGCCAGCGAGCCTGTCGGTGATCCCGGCGACGGTCACCCTGTCGGGCCAACGGGCTCGGCAACAACTGCTGGCGACCGGGCACTACGCCAATGGCGAAGTCCGCGACCTGACGATTGCGACCGAGTATGTCTCGAACAATCCGCAGGTGGCGAAGGTCGAGAACGGGGTGATTCTCCCCGTCGGCAATGGCACCTGCCAGATCATGCTGGTCGCCGCGGGCAAGGCGGCGAAGGTCGATGTGACGGTGAAGGGGCTCGACGCTCCGCACCCGATGAGCTTCAAGAACGAAATGCTCGCCGCCCTGACCAAGTCGGGCTGCAACCTGGGGGCCTGCCACGGCTCTCCCTCGGGCAAGGGGGGCTTTCGCCTGTCGCTGCGGGCCTACGACCCGCCCCTCGACATCATGACCCTCCGGACCGAGTACTACGGTCGCCGGACGAACATTGTGAACCCCGACGAAAGCCTGCTGCTGCGGAAGCCCCTGATGGAGCTGGCCCACGGTGGCGGCCGACGGCTGAAGAAGGGGGACCCCTCGCACCAGATTATGGCGGGGTGGATCTCGGAAGGTCTGCGGCTTGACCCCGCGACCGAGCCCGACGTGGTGAAGATTGAAGTCCTCCCCGAAGGCCGCGTCTTCCAGAAAGACGGAGCCCGTCAGCAACTGCTGGTGCTGGCCCACTACACCGACGGGTCGGTCCGCGACATCACCCAGATTGCCTGCTACTCGTCCTCGGCCGAAACGGTCGCCCGCGTGGGGGAAGATGGCCTCGTCGAGAAGGTCTCCCGCGGCGAAACCGCGATCCTGGCCCGCTATCTCGACAAGATGGCGACCTCTTACATCACCTTCCTCGAAGATGTCCCCGGGTTCACCTGGAACAATCCTCCCGAGAACAACTTTGTCGACACCTACGTCTTCGGCAAGCTGAAGACGCTGCAGATTCTCCCCAGCGAAGTGTGCACCGACGAGGAGTTCCTCCGCCGGGCCTACATCGACGCCACTGGTCGCCTGCCGAGTATCGAAGAAGCCCAGCGGTTTTTGACCGACACCAGCCCCAACAAGCGGGACCTGCTGGTCGACGCCCTGGTCGAGACCGACGACTTTGCCTCGGCGTGGACCCTGACCCTCGGCGATGTGCTGCGGGCCAATTCGAAGCGGCTGAACGCGACCGGCGTGCACAAGTTCCGGCAGTGGCTGTACGAGTGCGTGCGGACCGACATGCCGATGGATCAGTTCGCCCGTGACCTGTTGACCGCGAAGGGGAGCGCCTACCGCAATCCCGCCGCCAACTACTGGCGGGCCAGCCGCGATCCGCAGGACGCCACCGAGACCACCGCGCAGCTGTTCCTGGGCATCCGCATCCAGTGTGCGAAGTGCCACAACCACCCGTTTGAGCGGTGGACCCAGGACAACTACTACGGCATCGGGGCGGCCTTCGCCCGGATCGGCCGTAAGCCGGGTGGCGACACCGACGAAGAGGTGATCTTCGTGGCGAAGGGGGGTGAAGTGACCCAGCCCCGCACCGGGAAACAGATGAAGCCGCACCTGCTGCTCAAGGGTGACGTGGACGTCCCGGCCGAGGCCGATCGTCGCGAAGTCTTCGCCGAATGGCTGACCTCCCCCGAGAACCCGTTCTTCGCCAAGGCGTCGGTGAACCGGATCTGGGGCCAGCTGATGGGCCGCGGGATTGTCGAGCCGGTCGATGACTTCCGCGATTCGAACCCCGCTTCGAACGCGACGCTGCTTGAGAAACTGGCGGCGGAGTTCGCCAAGAACAGCTTCAGCCGCAAGTGGGCGGTGAAGACCATCATGAAGAGCCGGACCTACCAGCTCAGCAGCCGCAAGAACCAGTTCAACCAGAACGACGAGATTTACTTCTCGCACGCCAACACCCGGCTGTTGTCGGCCGAGCAGTTGCTCGACGCGATCTGTGCGGTGACGGGGGTGCCCGAGGCGTTCCCCGGGGTGCCCTCGGGGACGCGGGCGGTCGAACTGACCGAGCCCCCCGCCGACAACTATTTCCTGAAGATCTTCGGCCAGCCTCAGCGGGAGATGGCCTGCCAGTGCGAGCGGTCGAA
>CAIUHT010000885.1 GCA_903898975.1 uncultured Planctomycetaceae bacterium | reverse complement strand
TCCCGAGGCGCACGAGGCGCTGGCCATCGCCATGAACCGTCTGGGGGCCCGCTCGAACAGTGGCGAGGGTGGCGAGGCGGTGGCTCGCTACGGCACGGAGAAGAACAGCAAGATCAAGCAGGTCGCCTCGGGCCGGTTCGGTGTGACCAGCGAATACCTGGTCAATGCCGACGAACTGCAGATCAAGATGGCGCAGGGAGCGAAGCCCGGTGAAGGGGGGCAGTTGCCCGGACACAAGGTCGATGAGTACATCGCCAAGGTCAGGCACTCGACCCCTGGCGTCGGGCTCATTTCGCCCCCGCCCCACCACGACATCTACTCGATCGAAGACCTGGCCCAGCTCATCCACGACCTGAAGAACTCGAATCCCGAGTCGCGGGTCTGCGTGAAGCTGGTGTCGGAGGTTGGCGTCGGGACGGTCGCTGCGGGGGTGGCCAAGGGGAAGGCCGACGTGGTGCTCATCTCGGGCTATGAAGGGGGAACCGGGGCCAGCCCGCTCACCTCGATCAAGCACGCCGGCATCCCCTGGGAACTCGGGCTGGCCGAGACGCACCAGACGCTGGTGATTCACAACCTCCGCAGCCGCATCGTGGTGCAGACTGACGGGCAGTTGAAGTCGGGTCGCGATGTGGCAATCGCCGCGCTGCTGGGTGCCGAGGAATTTGGCATCGCCAGCGCCGCGCTGGTCGCTGCCGGATGCATCATGATGCGGGTCTGCCACCTGAATACGTGCCCGGTGGGCATCGCCACGCAGGATCCCAAGTTGCGGGCGAAGTTCGCCGGCAAGCCCGAGCACGTGGTCAACTTCTTTCGCTTTGTCGCCGAGGAATTGCGTGAGCTGATGGCCCAGTTGGGCTTCCGCACGCTGAACGAGATGGTTGGCCGGGTCGATCTGCTCGACACCCGGCGGGCGATTGACCACTGGAAGGCGAAGGGGCTCGATTTCAGCATGCTGCTGCATCGCCCCGATGTGCCGGCGGGGACGAAAGTCTACTGCCACGAACCGCAGGACCACGGGCTGCTCGCCGCGCTCGACAACCAGTTGATCGAGCAGTCCGAGCCGGCGCTGGCACGGGGGGAACGGGTGGAATTCAGCCTGCCCATCCGGAACATCAACCGCACGGTGGGGACCATGCTGGGGAGTCGGCTGACCCGCAAGTACGGCGGGGCTGGTCTGCCCGACGGGACGATCACGGTCCGGTTCCAGGGCTCGTCCGGGCAGAGCATCGGCGCCTTCCTGCCGAAGGGAATCTCGTTCTTCATCGAGGGGGACGCCAACGACTACTTCGGAAAGGGGCTGTCGGGGGGGCAGTTGGCGGTCTTTCCGGATCGGCGGGCGAAGTTCGTGGCCTCCGAGAACATCATCATTGGCAACGTCGCCGGTTACGGCGCCACGTCGGGTTCGATGTTCATCTGCGGTCGTGCCGGAGAGCGGTTCTGTGTTCGCAACTCGGGGGCCAGCGCTGTCGTCGAGGGGGTGGGTGACCACGGCTGCGAATACATGACCGGGGGCCGGGTGGTGGTGTTGGGACCCACGGGGCGGAACTTCGCCGCCGGCATGAGTGGTGGCATCGCCTACGTGCTGGATGAGCAGGGGGACTTCGCTTCGCTCTGCAACCAGGAGATGGTCGACCTGGTCGCCTCCAGCCCGGAAGATCACGCCGAGATCAGGCAACTGATCGAGCAGCATGTCGCCGCGACGAAGAGCGTGAGAGGCCAACAGGTTCTCGATCAGTTCGGGTCGCTGGCGTCGCGCTTCGTCAAGGTCTACCCGCGCGATTACCGCCGCGTGCTCGAGGCCAAGGTGGCGGCTGCGGCCGCTGCCCGGCAACCGGTCGCGGCCACCCGGTAACGGGACGTCACGAGCCCACCCCGGCGGGGTGGGTTGGGGCCTGCG
>CAIUHT010000884.1 GCA_903898975.1 uncultured Planctomycetaceae bacterium | reverse complement strand
GCGGATCCATTCGTTGACCCCGTGGCTCCCACATAGATCGGCACGGCCTGAGCCGCCCCCGCCCAGGCCAACGCCCAAACCGTCACCGCCGCCACCCACACACGCGTCAGGTTCCTCATCACGCTGGTTCCTCCCTTGAAGTTGTCCTGATTGACACGAGTTATCCCCCAAAGACTTAAGTAGGCTAAAAACCCGATCGTCGTCCGGTCAATCTCCCGACGCCCACACCGCCAGATTCCCCGAAAATACTATCGAATCAAATTCGTTGAGTGTTCTGAGCCCTGCCTCGCCACTGCCAGTAACAGCCCACCAAAACCACAGGGCCGACGGTGAAACGTTTCACCGCCGGCCCTGGATCTTTCCCGTTGTCTCTCCCCCGCGTGGACTCATGCAGCCTCGCGCAGGATCTCGACTCACTCCCGAGCCAGCGTCACCCTCACAAGGCACGCCCGACCTGGGTCATGCGCTGCTCGGGTGACACGCTCACAGGCCGCTCACTTCTTGGGCCGGTACATGTGTGTCGCCTGGCCAATCATCGACTCGGCCGCCTCCATCAGGGTCTCCGACAGGGTTGGGTGCGGGTGAATGCTGTCGGCCAACTCGCGGGCCACCGCCGCGGTCTCCACCGCAATCACCGCTTCCGAAATCAACTCCCCGGCTCCCGCCCCCACAATTCCCACCCCCAGCACCCGCTCGGTCTTCGGGTCAAACAAGATCTTCGTCAGCCCCTCCGTCCGCCCCAGTGACTGCGCCCGCCCCGACGCCGCCCACGGAAACCGCACCACCTTCACCTCGCGGTTCTCGGCCTGCGCCTGAGATTCCGTCAAGCCGCACCAGGCCACCTCGGGGTCGGTGAACACCACCGCGGGCATCGCCACCACGTCGTACGCCGCCGGCTCTCCCGCCAGCACCTCCGCCACAATCTTCGCCTCCCGCGTCGCCTTGTGCGCCAACATCGGCTCACCCGCCACGTCGCCAATCGCGTAGATGCTGGGCTCGACTGTCCGCCGCTTCGCATCCACCGGGACAAAGCCCTTCGCATCCAGCTGAATCCGCGTTGTCTCCAGCCCCAGGTTCGCACTGTTGGGCCGCCGTCCAATCGACACCAGCACCCGGTCGAATTCCTCGACCTTCGTCGTCCCGTCCGCAGCCGTCAGGTGCGCCACGATCGCCTTGGGGGTCGCCTCCAGCCTGGCCACCTTCGTCTCCAGCCGAATCGACTCGAAGATCCCCTCCAGCCGCTTCTGCAACGGCCGCACCAGGTCGCGGTCAGCCCCCGGCAACAGCCCGGGCAACATCTCGACCACCACCACTTTCGAGCCCATTGCCGCGTAAACCGAACCCATCTCCAGCCCGATGTATCCCCCGCCCACCACCAGCAACCGGCGAGGCACATCGGCCAGCTCCAGGGCGCCGGTCGAATCCATCACCCGCGGGTCGTTCAACTGAAACGCCGGCGGCACCAGCGGGCTCGACCCCGTCGCCAGGATCGCCGTCTTGAACTTCAGCTTCCCCTGCGTGCCATCGGGGTACTCGAGCGCCAAGGCCTGCGACCCCGCGAACTTCGCCCGGGCCTGCACAAACTTGACCCCCCGCCCCTGCTGCAACTGCCCAATGCCCCCCACCAGCTTGGCAATCACGTCGTTCTTGAACTTCCGCACCTGCGCAATGTCGATCTTCGGCTCACCGAAGCTCACCCCCACATGCGCCGCCTCGCGGGCCTCTTGAATCAGCTTCGCCAGGTGCAGCAGCGCCTTCGAAGGGATGCAGCCCCGATGCAGGCAGACCCCTCCCAACTGCGCACTCTGGTCGATGATCGTCACCTGCCGGCCATGGTCGGCACAGGCGAACGCCGCCGGGTAGCCCCCAGGGCCGGCTCCAATCACGACAACATCAGTTTCCAGATCGGCCATGGCAGGTCAGAGCAGTCGAACAAAGAAGGCGAATACACACATCCACGGGCCACCGGCGGGGACAGATCAGCCCGCCAGCCACATTCCCCGCAAGCCCAGCCACACGCCCCGCAGGTCACCCCCCGGGGCCCCCGGCTCCAGCCCCTACACTTCACTCAGCAGCTGGAACGGATCGGAGAGCAGTCCCGACAGCTTCACAATGAACCGCGCGGCGTCGGCCCCGTTGATCACCCGGTGGTCGTAGCTCAGTGACAGCGACAGCATCAGCCGGACTTCGGGCTTCCCGTCAATCACCACCATCTGCTGGCTCGTCCGCGACATCCCCAGGATGGCCACCTCGGGGTAGTTCACAATCGGGGTGAAGTACGTCCCCCCAATGCCCCCCAGGTTGGTAATGGTGAAGGCCCCGCCCTGCATGTCGGCGAGGGTCAGCTTCCGCTCCCGCGCCCGCTGCGCGAGGTCGCCAATCTCGGTGGCCAGCTGCAGCACGCTCTTCGAATCGACGTTCCGGATCACCGGCACCATCAGCCCGTTTTCCGTGTCGACCGCGACCCCGATGTGGTAGTACCGCTTCAGCACCACTTCGCCCGTCGCCGCGTCGTAGCTCGAGTTGAAGCGGGGGAACGCCTTCAAGGTCGTCACCACCGCCTTCATCGCCAGCACGGTCATCGTGATCTTCGGGCTTCCCTCCTTCGCCGAGTGCATCTGCACATAGCGCTTGCGGGCCGCCTCGAGGTCGGTCACGTCGGCCAGTTCGTGCTGCGTGACGTGCGGGATGATGTTCCAGGCGAGCGACAGGTTGGTCGCACCGGTCCGCATAATCTTGTTCAGCGGCTGCCGTTCGACCGGCCCGAACTGCGAGAAGTCGGGCAACGGCGGAGCAACCATCGCGCCCGCCACGGGTGCGGCACTGGGCGGAGGCGACTGCTTCAGCGCCGCCCGCACATACGCCTGCACATCGTCCTGGGTAATCCGCTTGCCCGGACCGGTGCCCGTCACCTTGTGCAGATCGACCCCCAGCTCGCGGGCCAGGCGCCGGGTCGCCGGGGCCGCCGGGGCGGGGGGCACCGTGCTCGCTTCAGCCGCCGCCGGGGCTGGCGCCGCCGGTGTGGGAGCCACAGCCGGGGTCGGTGCCGGTGCGACAGGAGTCGGTGCGACCGGTGCCGGGGCCACTGGTGCCGGCGCTACAGGTGCCGGGGCGACGGGTGCCGGGGGCGTCACCGCCGCCGGGGCGGGCTTGGTCGG
>CAIUHT010000883.1 GCA_903898975.1 uncultured Planctomycetaceae bacterium | reverse complement strand
GACACCATCCAACATCACAGTTTCTCCTGCAGGTGTGGCTGGAAAGGGCTCAACAGACCCCCGTCCTTTCGCACCAGTTCAAGTTTCCGACGGTTCGAGACCTCTTCAGGCCAAGGGCCGGGGGCTGTGGGTCGCCCCCCGTGTCGCCGGAGGCAGCAGTTGCGCCAGGGCCTCTTCATAGCGGGGCCAGGGGGAGTGAGGAAAGGCCGACCGCCAACGGGACGAATCAAGCGACACGTCGGCAGGGCGAGGTTCGGGGGCGGCGATCTCGGCCCGCGGGACCGGGGCCAACCGGGCGGACGAACACGCAAGCTGGCGGGCCAAGCGCGTCCCCATCTCCCACCGACTCAGCCGCTCGGGACCCCCCAGGTGCCAGATTCCCCCCCCGCAATCGGTGCTCAACAGGTCGAGCAAGCCGTGCGTCGCAGTGGCGTAGTCGAGGGGGGTTCGCCATTCATCGACGAACAGTGGCAACGGGGCCCCCGGGGTTGTCAGGGCCTGCAACTGCTGGTCGAACCAGGCCCGCCCGCCTCCCAGTGAGGGACCAAACAACAGGGCCAGCCGGGCGACCGCCACGTCGCCTCCCTCCGCCAGCACCGCCTGCTCGGCCTGCCACTTCGACCGACCATAGACCTGCCTGGGGGCGGGGAGGTCCTCCGGTCGGCAGGGGGCGTGGTCGCCCGAGAAGACCAGGTCGGTCGAGGCCAGCAGGAACCGGGCCCCGGCCTGGCGGGACAACCGCGCGAGTTCCCGGCTCGCCTGCACGTTGACCTGGGTCGCAAGCTCGGGTTGGGCCAGGCACCCCGCGACGGTCGAGAGGGCGGCCAGGTGCAGCACATGCGTCGGCTGGGCCCGGTCGAACAGTGCGGCGAGATCTGCGACCTGCGCGAGATCAACAGGCTGCCATGGGTGGTTGTGATCCCCGGGAGTGCCCGGGGACCAGCGGGGCGAGCACCAGCCCTCGACGGTCCAGTCCCGCGCGCCGGCCGCACGCCAGGCATACCGCCCCAGCCGGCCCGAGACCCCGGTGATCAGCACCCGCCCGGCGAACCCCCGGGCAGTCTCTGCGGACGATCCCGCCACTTCGGGGGCCGGGTTCACAGGCCTGTCCCGCCGAGGGGCGGCCGCGCCGGGGGACTGAGAGCCGGGGGCACGCGCTGGCGACTCGGGGGAACGACGAGGGTTCGCGGGCACGCCGGGCTAGACCTTATAAAAGGCCCGATACCACTCGACGAACCGGCCGATCCCCACTTCGATGGGGGTGGCGGGCTTGAAGCCCACGTCGCGGATCAGGTCATCGACATCGGCGTAGGTGGCGGGGACGTCGCCTGGCTGCATGGGGAGCAGGTTTTTGACTGCGGTCTTGCCCAGGGCCTTCTCGATCGTCTCAATCATGTACAACAGCTCGACGGGCTGATTGTTGCCAATGTTGTAGACGCGGTAAGGGCCCCGGCTGGTGGCCGGGTCGGGGCGGGCACCGTTCCATTCGGGATTCGGCTGGGCGGTGTGATCGCTGGTGCGGATCACTCCCTCCACAATGTCGTCGACATAGGTGAAGTCGCGACGCATCCGCCCCTCGTTAAAGACGTCAATGGGCCGCCCTTCGAGGATGGCCTTGGTGAAGATGAACAACGCCATGTCGGGCCGGCCCCACGGGCCGTACACGGTGAAGAACCGCAGCCCGGTGGTCGGCAGGCCGAACAGGTGCGAATAGGTGTGAGCCATCAGCTCGTTCGCCTTCTTCGACGCGGCGTACAGGCTGAGGGGGTGATCGACGTTGTTGTGGATCGAGAACGGCATCTCGGTGTTCGCCCCATACACCGAACTCGACGAGGCATACGTCAGGTGCTGGACCTTGTTGTGCCGACACCCTTCCAGGATGTTCGTGAAACCCACCAGGTTGGCGTCAATGTAGGCGTGGGGGTTTTCCAGCGAATACCGCACCCCCGCCTGCGCCGCCAGGTGAATCACCTTGTCGAACCGCTCGGTGGCGAACAGCTTGGGCATCGCCTCGCGATCGGCGACGTCCGCCTCGATGAACCGGAAGTTGGGCTGGCCCACCAGTTGCTCCAGCCGGGCCCGCTTCAGGCGGACATCGTAGTACGAATTGACATTGTCGAGCCCCACCACGGTGTCGCCACGGGCCAGCAGCCGCTTGCTGGTATGAGACCCAATGAACCCCGCCGCACCCGTCACCAGAATTTTCATCACACACTCAACGAACCAAGAGAAGCAACGAACAAAGAGAAGCAACGCACAAAGAGAAGAGCGGGCCGCTCTGCCCACCCAGGAACCATTTGGCCTGACCCAGCATTGACCAGCCCGGAATTGACCAGCCCAAAATTGGACCAGCCCGGAACACACCCAGCCCGGAATCGGACCAGCCCAAGAGACGCCAGTCATGGACCGGGCAGCCCGCCACCACCCCGGATGTCTGGCAATTCGTTCACCACGGGGCGGCACCACCCCATCGGCAGCGGGGGGTTGCGGCCGCTGGTCCTCAGTTTAGCGAACTTTGGTGGCGAAGGGAGTCTCGACTGGCTTGCCCCCTCGGCACGGGGCTACCATCAACAGCAGAGGCGGGGCCGCCATGCGGCGTGGCCTGGGGGACGGTGTCGTCGTTCACCCGCGGACCCGCCCGAACCGGCAGCGTTTGCGCCGCGGTCACGTTCGGTTCGGAACACGTCCGGAGCGAACGTCGCCTGGCGGTGCCGGG
>CAIUHT010000882.1 GCA_903898975.1 uncultured Planctomycetaceae bacterium | reverse complement strand
CCGGACGAGTTGCTGTTCGACCTGGCGACGGAAATCGCGCGACTGGACAGCACTCCGCCGAGCGAGCTGGAAACGACGCTGGTGATTATTCCCCAGCAGATGGCCGACTTTGAGGAATACAACGAGTTCCTCGATGCCGTGGACGATTTGCTCAGGCAGTTGGACCGGGAGGGGGTGTACCAGGCGGCGAGTTTTCATCCGGGGTATTTGTTTGCGGAAGCGGAACCGGATGACCAGGCGAATGCCACGAATCGCTCGCCGTGGCCGATCATTCACCTGTTGCGGGAAGAGAGCATTTCGGAAGTGGTCGATTCGGGGTACGAAGTGAACGCGATTCCCGAGGCGAACATTTTGCGATTGCGGGGGATGTCGCGGGAGGAGTGGCAGCGGCTGTTTCCGTGGCTGACTCCGCCGGGGGGCCAGCCGAAACGGGACGCGTGATGCCGCAGGGCCGAAGAGGCCGAGCGAGGAGCCAGAGTGAAAGAGGCAAAGTGGGGGGGCCACTGGCCGGGCTCATTCGGCGTGATTGGCTCTTTCGGCGGGATTGGGCCTGTGCGGTTGGCGGGGGCGATCGGGTTGATCGAGTGGATCGGGTTGATCGAGTGTGTTGGGGGGAGCGATAATTGAGGAGTGCGTTGCGTCGGGTCGCCCGCGGGACCGGTTCTGGGGCGTGGTGCGACGGGAATCCGGGTCTACGAACGGGGTTGTCATGTCTGCCACACGTCGCTGGTTTTTGCAGTCTGTCTCGGCGATTTTGCCCATCGGGATGATCCCGGCGTGGGTCCAGGCCGGGCAGCCCCAGGGGGCACAGAAGGTGGCCGCCGGCGGGCAGGCTGGCGGAGCGAAGCTGGAGGGGGCGAAAGGGGAGGGAGCGGAGGGGGGCGATGGCGAGGCGGCTGCGGCGAAACAGGGGGCACTCGAAGAGGCGTTTACAAAGAAGATGTCGGGCTGCGTGTTCAATGGCAGCTACAGCGTGACGACGGGAGCCGAGGAAAAGTCGGCGGTCATGGAAAAGTACACCATCGAAAAGGTGTCGAAGGCGCAGGGCGATTTGTGGCTGTTCAACGCCCGCTGGCTGATTGGGAAGAGTGACATTCCGATTGCCCTCCCGCTGACGATCAAATGGGCGGGGGACACCCCGGTGATCACGCTCGACAACGTGGCGATTCCGGGACTGGGAACGTTCTCGTCGCGGGTGCTGATTCACGAGGAGTGGTATGCGGGGACATGGCGGCACGACAAGGTGGGGGGGCACCTGTGGGGTCGGATCGAGCGGGCCAAGGCGGGACCAGAAAAGGGATCAGAGAAGGGGGACACCGACAAGCAAGGCCAGGGGAAATCCGGAGAGAACAAGTAAGCTGCCGCGGTCGGGTTGGCTGTTGTTTTTTCGGGGCGGTTGTTTCGGGGCGGTTCTTCAAGACTGAGAAGCGGCATGGCGCGCGGACCGTTGCATCGCCTGTTTGGTTCGGGCCGGCCCCGGGGCGAAAAAAGACCGGGCGAAAAAAACTCGGGCCAAAAAAAACCGGGAGAGAAACCGCCGGGGGTGGCGCGGTGGGTGTCGGACCGGTTGGCGCAGCTCTCTTATGCGGTGCTGGTGGAACCGACGTGGCTGGAGGTCAACCGGCTGCAGATCGAACTGCCCGGGGTCGAGCTGGAGCGGCCGTTTCGCGTCGTGCAGATTTCGGACCTGCATTACCACGGCAAAACGCCGCAGGCGTACCTGAAGCACATTGTGCAGCAGGTGAACTCAGTGGAACCCGACCTGGTGGCGTTGACGGGGGATTACATCCATGGTGGGGGGCGGTACATTCGGCTGGCGGCGGAATGGCTGGGGCAGTTGCGGGCCCGGCATGGGGTGTTGGCGGTGCTGGGGAACCATGACCATGCGATCCGGGCGTCGTGGAGTCCGCGGCTGCATCGCAACCTGAACGGGCGGGTGAGTGCGGCCCTGGCGGCGCACGGGATCAGGGTGCTGCACAACGAGCTGGTGGTGATCGAACACGGGGGGGAGCGGTTTCAGGTCTCGGGGGTGGATGACCTGTGGAGCAGGCAGTGTCGGCCCGCGCAGGCGCTGGCGGCACTGGATGAGGGTTGTCCGCACATCATGCTGGCGCATCATCCGTTGACGATTCACCAGATTGAGGGGCGGCGGTGCGACCTGATGCTGTCGGGGCACACGCATGGGGGGCAGGTGCATTCCGAGCGGTATGGGTCGGTGACGCTGAGCAAGCGGATGCGTCACTATGCCGCGGGGCTGTATACCTTCGGCCCGCAACGGCTGTATGTGAACAAGGGAGTGGGGTACGGGTGGCGAATCCGCTACAACCGCCGGCCCGAGATCGCAGTCTTCGACTTCGCGGGCAGCCCCACCGAGCCGGAGCGGGGGACCGTGGGGGAGAGCGACTTGGCGGGGGAGTGAGGGGACGCCGAGAGCGCCGGACGCACCCGGCTCTGATACCGTTCGCTGTTGCGAAGCTGCCGGAGCACGCCACGGTTTTCGAAGACCGGTGACGATGGCGAAGAGCGCGGGGTCGGGAGGAACACGGGCACCCCTACGAGGCGT
>CAIUHT010000881.1 GCA_903898975.1 uncultured Planctomycetaceae bacterium | reverse complement strand
CTTTGTCAACCATCACCCCCGTCTTGGGGCCGGTCCCGATCAAGACCTGCTGGACTTTGTCCAACCCCCCGACCGTTTCGATTTTGACCAGCGAGGGAGCAACCCGCGCGGCAGCCTGGCGAAACGCCTGCTCTTCCTGCCCATCCAGCTCCTGGGCCCAGCCCGCCACCGGGCCCACGCCGAACCACCAGCAGGCCACCAGCAGCCAGCCCAGTACCACGGCAAACCGCGACCGGCTGCCGCTGCGCGCGGGAGTTCCACGCTCTGCGGCACCCCCTCGTTCAACCACCGCAGGCTCGTTGCCCCGACGTGGTTGGGCGTTCGAAGCAGGCAGGCAGAACCCAAACCAGGGGAGGGGGGCGTGGTCAAACATTCAGGGCTCCGGTGGCAATGGCAGGGGGGGGCAGGGGCCAGCACGCCCGTGACGCAAGCCTAACGCACCTTTCGCCCCAATTCCACCGGGACCTCGGCCCCCGGCCCGGAACATTCCCCTCGCCCCGGTGTTCAGTATGATGCGCTCGCCGCACGAGTTCGTTCCGACTCCCTCCCTCTTGCTCGGCTGCTCGCTGGACTCCATGAGAGAAGTCCAGCTTCCGCAGTCACAGGGGGGCGTGTTGGGCCAACATCCGACCGGCTTGGTGCGACCATGGGCTTGTGGTTCTGGTCTCAGCACCCAGGCAGGTCATTCAGTTCATTCGCTCTTCCCTCCCGCGACTCTCCGAAGGTTCTCCATGCTGATCAAGATCACCCGGTATCGCCTGTCTCAACTGGGGAGCTTTTTGGGAGCGAAGACCGCGGTGCCAGTGCTGGCCGGGCTGGTCGCCTTGGCTGGCGCCAGTCACGCTGCGATGGCGCAAGACTCGACCGTTGTGGAAAAAAGCCCCGCCCAGCTCTTCGATCAGCTTGATAAGAACAGCGATGGCACGCTGACGGCAGCCGAGGTGGGTGACGCCGGGAAACCCGCCTTCGAGCGGATGCTGAGAGTCGGCGACAAGGATGGCAACGGCGAACTGACCCGCGAGGAGTTTCTGAAGGGGGCGGAACCGGTGAAGATCGGTCCCGAAGCCCCCGCCGCGGGCGAACCCGCCGCTGAACGCTCCCGTCGGGCCATTCGCCAGATGGTCGAGCGGGCCGATACCAACGGCGATGGCAAGGTGACTCTCGAAGAGCTCCCCGAGCCGATGCGTGAGCGGGCCAAGCCCCTCTTCGACCGGGCGGGCAAGACCGAGCTGACGCTGGAGGAATTCGGCCGCGTGATGGCTGCCGCAATGGCGCAGCGGCCGGGCGGAGGTGCTCCCGGAGCGGGGGCTCCCGGTGGTCCGGGGGCCTTCGCCGAACGGATGAAGCAATGGGACGCCAACGGCGATGGCAAGCTGACGCTGCCGGAGGTCCCCGAGATGTTCCGCCGTCCGATGACGCAGGTCTTCGAACGGGCTGGCAAAACGGAACTGACGCTGGACGAGGCGGTGCAGGCCGCGGCCCGGCAAATGGGTGACGCCGGCCGGGCCGACATGGTCGAGCGAATCAAGCGGTGGGACGCGAATGGCGATGGCAAGCTGACGCGGGCGGAACTCCCTGAACCGGCCCGCGGGTTTGGCGACCGCGTCTTCACCAAGGCCGGTAAAGACGAACTGTCGCTCGAAGAGTACCAGCAGGTGGCCGCCGGTCTGTTCCGTGACCGGGAAGGGGCTCCCCCCGCGACCCCCGCCGGTCGCCCGGAAAAGCCGGCCCAATCCACCAGTCCAGCCCCCGTCACCGCCACAGCCCCCGGGACCGCCCCGGCGACCAACCCCGGAGCCAATCCCGCTCCCAACCCTCGGCAGGGGCGACCCGGTCCGGGCAATGCCGACGCGGTGGTGGCCCGACTCGAGCGGGGCGACGCGAACAAAGATGGCAAGCTGTCGCTGGAAGAGATTCCGGAACAGATGCGGCCGCGGTTCAAGCGGCTGTATGAGCGGGCCGACAAAACCGAGATGACGTTCGCCGAACTGCGGACGGCGCTGGACTCCGAGCGGGGAGCGGCCCCTGGCACTCCCGCTGGCCCGCAGCCTGCTGGCCAGCCTGCGGCAGGGCCGGCGGGGCTCCGTGCGCAGGCCCGGCCCGTGTTCTTTCGCGAACTCGACGCGAACGGGGATGGCAAGTTGTCGGAAGAGGAATTGCGGCGTGGTCTCGAGTTGGCGGCGAAACTCGATGCCGACAAGGATGGTCAGCTGTCGCTGGCGGAGTTTGTGGGGCGACCGGGGGAGGGGGGGGCAAACCCCCAGGCTCCGAATCGGCCGAATGGCAACCGCCCGGGAATGAACCGACCGGGGATGAACCGCCCCAACCGTCCGCAGCGCCCCGAGGGAGGAACCGGGGACGCCAAGGGCACGACGGGCGACACCCCTTCGTCGACCGCGACGAAGCCGGAGCCGAAGCCCGAGGTCACTCCTCCGGCGAAAGCGACCGAGCCTGCGCCGGCAGCAACAACGGCCAAGCCCGAGTCGAAGCCTGCCCCCGAGTCGAAGCCCGGCGCCAAACCGGGGCGGTTGAAGAAGCTCGACACCAATGGGGACGGTAAGATTTCGAAGGACGAAGCCGAGGGGGCACTGAAGGAAAACTTCGGCCGCCTGGATGGCAACGGCGATGGCTACCTGGATGCCGAGGAGTTGCAAAAGGCGCTCAAGACACTGCGGAAGGAGCGTCAGCCCAAGTCGGCGTAGTTTGGGGGAACGCCGGCCAAGTCGGGGGGGAAATTGCGCCCCGGCTGGACGAGCGGAGCCACTTCGCCTCGGTGGCGAAATCCCTGAGGCGTGAACCCGGCGGCAGCACCGGCTGGAGCGGAGTGTCGGCAAGCGGCGCCCCGGAGCGGATCACGGTGTGCGATCGCCCAAGACGGCACGTGATCGCGACATCCCCCCGGGAGCAAACAGGCGTCGCTGGGATCCGAGACAGCGAGCTGCCGTTGGCGGCGAGGGTCCGTCGCAAGAGCAGCGGGCGGCACCCAGGGCAGCATCTGAAGGTTGGGCCCGCCGGGGGTTGGGCCCCGGCAGATTCCCCAGAGACCAGCCAGAAATGCGAACTCAGGAAGAATCTGGGCTTGTAGGGTGTGTACGGCCATATATTATATAGTCAACTTTGAGCACTTCCCCCAGGGAAGCCCAACGGTCGTCGGGTGAGTCAAACACATTCTGGCGTGACACAGTTGGTGCCAGAGTTCGACGAGGCAGCGGGGCAAGCGCTGGGGAGACTTGGCAGAGTGACAACTCGACGCAGGTCGCATAAGCGAAGATCGATGAACTCACGCCGAGACACCAGGGAGGCTGGGCCTACCAGCGCAGTCGACGGATCTCCAACACGCATTTCGACTTGGCGGAGTGAGTTGGCGGAGTCAGTTGGCTGGATGCCGATGTGCCCAGGATCGATAAGCCTGGTCCGATGCGATCACGCGGTTCCACGGAGGGGGCTGTGATCCCGGACGGTGCTTG
>CAIUHT010000880.1 GCA_903898975.1 uncultured Planctomycetaceae bacterium | reverse complement strand
CTCCAGCGGGTCGCCGACGACATGGCAAAAAGTCTCGCGTTGGCAGAAAAATGGCTCGCTGCCCGCACTCCGGCCCCCCCCGCGGTCGAATCGCCTCCTGCCCAGCCGTCGTCCACGCCGTGATGCTTGAAGACCTGCTCTCAGGCTGACAGACTGGCGCTCAACCATGGCACGATCGCCCTGCGACCGCTTTGGGAGAGGCGGGACCGTCACTGGATCTGAAAGCTGAGACTGCGCGTGGACTTCCGCATGAAACCGCCGATTTTGAGCATCTCTGGGCTGCGCGGCGTGGTGGGTGAAAGCCTTGACCCGGCCTATCTCACCGACTTTGGCTGTGCCCTCGGGACCCTGTGGGGAGGCGGAACGGTCATCCTCAGCCGCGACGGTCGCGAGACCGGCCCACTCCTCAAGCACGCCGTGCTGGCCGGCCTGATTGCGACCGGTTGCCGCGTGCTCGACGCAGACATCGCCTCGACCCCCACCTGCGGCGTGCTCGTGCCCCACCACGGCGCCGCTGGCGGCCTGCAAATCACCGCCAGCCACAATCCCCGCGAGTGGAACGGGCTCAAGCCGTTTCGGCCCGAGGGAGCGGTGTTTGACCAGGCCTGGGGCGAGCGACTCCTCGAACTGCTCCGCACCCGCCAGTTTCGCCTCGCCGACTGCAGCGGACTGGGCCGGGTCGAGCCGCTCGCCGATCCGCACGGGCCGCACCTGCGGAAGGTCCTCGCCGAGGTCGATGTCGCGAAGATTCGCTCCCGCCGCTTCCGCGTGGTGCTCGACTGCACACACGGCGCCGGAGCCCTGCTGGGCCCGACCCTGCTCACCGAACTCGGCTGCCAGCTGGAAGTGCAGGGGGGTGTCCCTGACGGACGGTTCGAGCACACTCCCGAGCCCACAGAACAGAACCTGGGGGGCCTCTGTGCGGCGGTTCGCGAACGCGGTGCCGACGTCGGCTTCGCCCTCGACCCCGACGCCGACCGGTTGGCAATCGTCGACGGCCGCGGCCACTACATTGGCGAAGAACTGACGCTCGCCCTGTGTGTCGATCGGGTGCTCCGGACGCGGCGGGGCCCCGTCGTGGTGAATGGCTCGACCAGCCGGGTCACCGCCGACATCGCCGCCCGACACAACTGCCCGTTCCATCGGTCGCACGTCGGCGAGGCGAACGTGGTCGAGAAGATGCGGGCGGTCAACGCGGCGATTGGCGGCGAGGGGAACGGCGGACTGATCGACCCCCGCATGGGGTGGGTTCGCGACAGTTTCGCGGCGATGGCGTACGTCCTCGACGAACTGGCCCGCCGGGAGCAACCCTTGACCGACTGGGTCGCGACGTTGCCGGTCTATCACATTGTGAAAGACAAGGTGCAGTGCGATCCCGAAAGCGTCCCCGAGGCGTGCGACCGACTGCGCGACCGCTTCGCCGACGCGACCCCGACCGCAGGCGACGGACTGCGGCTCGACTGGTCGGACCGCTGGGTCCAGGTGCGGAAGAGCAACACCGAGCCAATCGTCAGGGTGATCGCGGAAGCCCCCAACGCCACCACCGCCCGCAACCTCTGCGACG
>CAIUHT010000879.1 GCA_903898975.1 uncultured Planctomycetaceae bacterium | reverse complement strand
GCACCTCGGCGGCGTCGACGCTCTTGCCATAAGACTGGGTGAAGTCGCTGGGGCCATAGACGTTCACCACGCAGCGGACAGCGCTCGATTGATCGGGGTGCCCGCCCGTCCCTTCGAACTCGGGGACCCCGGCAGTGACCGCCAGGAATTGCGCCAGGTGCCCACCCGCCGAGCCCCCGGTGGTGCCGATGCGGTCGGGATCGACGTGGTACTTCTGGGCATTGGCCCGCAGCCAGCGGACGGCCGCCTTGACGTCGTGGACGGCGGCGGGGAACTGGTACTTGGGGGCCAGCCGATAGCTGACCGTCATGGCAACGTAGCCCCGTTCCGCCAGCTTGAGGCAGAGGGCGTTGTAGGCGTCGCGATGACCGGCGCGGAATCCGCCGCCATGGATGCAGACCACGGCGGGGAACGGACCGGCTCCGTCGCGTGGGCGGGCGAGGTTGACCTGCAGGTGCTGGTCGTCGGGATTCGAGTACTCGATGCCAGTCAGCCACTCCACCGACTTCGGAACCACCAGTTCCTGGGCCGACAGGGGGGGGACCAGCCCCGCCAGCAGGACGAGAGTCCAGAGGGACCAGACCGACAGGCTGCGCCGAGAAACCATCATCCACCCCGGAAGGCAAGGAATTCGCACGAGGGCGACACACGGGCGGGAACCGGCTCCCGCCAACAGCGTGCAGTGTGTGAGTTTGCGGCAGAAATGGGAAGCGTGTCCGGGCCGCATTGGGTGGGCGTTGCGGGATGGGGCACTGGGAGAAAGGCAGTGGGGCCGCTCACGTCGATGGGACTCGACAGCAACTGCCCGGAATGACAAAATAAGACTGCCTCGACCCCGGAAGGACGGTTGTTCGTCCCCCGGCGTCGGGAGTTGGTTTTTGGAAGTGAGTTGAGCCGTGTCCGACACCCCTTCAGCCGCCACCACGTCCCCTGAATTCGACGCCGCCGAGATCCAGCAGTTCGCCCAGAAAGATGCACAGGCCATCAAGGTGATTGGCCGCATGCTGGTGCTGTTCTTCTTCTACTCGTTGCTGGTGATGGTGGCGGTGGGCTACTGGACCGCGAACTTCGGCGGTCAGGAAAAGCACGCGCACCCCGCTGGGCACGGTGAAGCTGCGGAAGCTGCCGGCGAAGATTTTTAGCGCGCAGCCGGGCACGCTGGCCTGGCAGTGTCCGCGCCTTGGGACGACGCCGCAGCATTGCAGCCTGTCTCCACTCTGAGCCAGGGTCAAGGGGGCGGTGACAACTGCAATCAGCGGCCGCAGTCACCCACGGCAACTCTGGCCAGCGACAACTGGGAGGGACTTGGTTGGGTGTCCCGTGGGGGGAAATGGCGGGCTGGGCAGGAACCGCGCTGGGGGGAGCCCTGGCCTTGAGGCTGGCCCAATTGGACGCACGTGATCCGCGCGTTTGGGAGGGAGCGGTCTGGTCGATCGAGCGGCGGATCCGCCGCCAGGTGACCGCTGCCGACGCGTCGCCGAACACCGCTCCACGGGTGGTTTTTGCAGGCAGTTCGAGCATTCGTCGCTGGCGCACACTGGCTGCCGATATGGCTCCTCTGCAGACTCTCAATGTCGGCTTTGGGGGAGCGCTGCTGCCGCAGGTGGCGCATTATGCCGGGCGATTGATTTTGCCCTGGCAACCGGCGGGGGTGGTGCTCTACGTCGGCGAGAACGATCTGGCACGCGGGGTGGTGCGTCGCCCCGACCCAGTGGACGAGGTTGTTCGCGGACTGCGGGACCTGCTGGGGCACATTCACCAGGCCCTGCCCAACGCCTCCCTCTGGTGCCTGGCCCTGAAGCGTTCGCACTCGCGCCCCGCGTCGTGGCCGGGAGTCGATCAGGTCAACGCAGAGATCGCCGCCTGGTGCGCGGCCGATGCGCTGGTGGAATTCATCGACACCTCCCGCCCCCTGCTCGATGAGTCGGGCCGACCACGCCGGGAGTTGTTCGCCTGGGATGGAATCCACCTGAACGCGGCGGGGTATGCTGCGTGGACGGCAGTGGTGCGACCCCGGTTGGCAGCGCGGTTTGGCTGCCTGTCGACGTCGGCGAACACCCCGACGGGGGAGGCGGACGCTGCTGCGGCAGGCAGTCCGGCTGACCGGACGCCAGGATGACCCGCCCCGCTTCGCGTTGCGCACAAAAAGCCCCGCACCCCCTCGGTCGAGACCTGGAGAGTGCGGGGCAGAGTCGGGCCGCTGTTGGCTGACCAGAACGCTCCGGTTGGCGAAGTGGTTACTTCGCCGGACCGGCCTGCACGCAGTACAGGAACTTGCTCGAGCGGATGAGCAGTTGTCCGTCGGCGATGGCGGGAGTTCCCGAGAAGTCTTCGACCTCGTCGGTGACGCGGTTGGTGGCGAGTTGCTTGAATTCGCCACCCAGCGCGAGCACGTGGATGTCGCCCCCGCGCGAGACGTAAAAGAGCTTGCCATCTCCCGCGACTGGTGATGAGTAGTCTTGCCCACCCCGGCCGCCCCTCGCACCTCCGCCTCCGCGAGGCCGGTTCCCTCCCTCGTTTGCCCCGTCGGTGGAGGCGACTGCCTCACCCGACCCCAGTCGGGACTGATACACCTTCTCGCCCGTCGCCGCATCGAGGCAATTGGCAATCCCCCGCGAGATAAAGTACAGCCGGCCGTCATGCAGCAGCGGAGTGGTGATTCGGCTGTTGTGGCGTCCCTTCCAGACCACATGCGACGCGGTGACGTCTCCCTGCCCGCCCGGGCGCAGGGCGATGGAACCCCCCGCACGCCCTTCCACTGCGTAGATCAGCTTGCCATCGGTGGCGACGCTCGAGCAGAATGAGTCGGTGTCCATGGCCTCGCTGAACCACCGCAACTTCCCCGTGGCCGGGTCGAAGCCCCAGATTTCATTGGGGACACCCAGCACCAGGTCGGTGCGCGAATCGTCAATTCGAATCAGCACCGGGGTGCCCCACGTGCCGGCGAATCCTCGGGCCTCCTTCCGCCAGACCTCTTTGCCGGTCTGCTTGTCGAGGGCCACCAGCGCTTCGCTTTCGGCAGTCGCCGGAACAATCACCAGGTTCTCGAAGACCACCGGGCTGGCAGCCGAGCCCCACCCCTTGCGATCCGATTCCTGCCCCACCGGGGTCTGCCACAGTTGGTTTCCGGCCAGGTCGTACGCGACCACGCCCGACTTGCCAAAGAAAGCGAAGACCCGCTCACCGTCGCTGACCGGTGTGTGCGAGGCATAGCCATTCTCGGCGAACATGCCGCGATAGGTTTCTTCGGGACCGGTCGCAGGGACCGATTTGTCCCAGAGCACCTTGCCCGTGGCCCGGTCGAGGCAGACCAGGTGCCGACGAAGGCTCTTGATGTCGCCGAGGTCATCGCGGCTGTTGGCGTAGCCCGACCAGCAGGTGACGAAGACCTGATCTTTGACCACGATGGGCGAGGAAGAGCCTGGACCGGGCAGGGGAGCCTTCCAACGCAGGTTCTCGGTGGCGCTGAACTTGGTGGGGAGGGGGGCCGAGGAATCGGCGAGCCCCGTCCCGTTGGGTCCGCGAAAACGTGACCAGTCGGCGGCCAGCGCGGGCGTCGCGAGCCGCGAGAGGCCAGGCAGTGCTGGCACGGTGGCGGCCAGGGTGGTGGTCGCCACGGCTGCCGTGAACAGCTTCGAAAGAGACCACCGGCAGACGGGGCGGAATGCCAGGCGAAGATCGGTGCCAGGGGAGGGCATCAGGAACTCGCAGGGGAGGAGTGAAGGGGGAAAAGCTGGAGAGACCAACGTGAGGGACGAAGGCCGCCCGGCTCGCGGGTAGTTGAGGCCCGAGAGCCGGGCGGCATGAACAGGGCGACGCGATTACTCGGGCCGCCGGGGGCGTTCGGGACGGGCCTCGTCCGCGGGACCGCGACCCTCACCTCGGCGTCCGCGGCCCCCCTCGGGAGGCTCGCGCCCGTCGGGACCGGGCCCACGCCCCTCAGGTCCAGGACCACGCCCTTCAGGACCGGGGCCAGGACCACGCCCCTCGGGGCCGAACCCACGACCTTCAGGACCGGGGCCGCGTCCTTCGGGACCGGGGCGACGACCCTCGGGGCCAGGACCACGACCGTCAGGACCGGGTCCACGACCTTCGGGGCCGGGACCGAATTGACCTTGGCGACGTCCGCGATTTTCGGCCAGTTGTCGAGCGACCCCCATCAGCTCTTCGGGAGAGAGCTTGCCATCTTTGTCGGCGTCGAATTCCATCCAGCGTCGGACCATCTCCTCTGGGCTGGGTGGCATGCCACGTCCTTCAGGCCCACGCCCCTCAGGTCCACGTCCCTCGGGTCCACGTCCCTCGGGTCCACGTCCCTCGGGTCCACGTCCCTCGGGTCCACGTCCCTCGGGTCCACGTCCTTCGGGTCCACGTCCTTCGGG
>CAIUHT010000878.1 GCA_903898975.1 uncultured Planctomycetaceae bacterium | reverse complement strand
CGTCAACTTGTCTCCGACCGCAGGAGCGGTCTCTCCGCGCTTCAGCCGAAACTCGCGGATGAACCGCGGGGGCTCGCCGCCAGCCCGGGGCTTTTCGACGACCTTCGCGTCCGCCCGCTTTTTGGCCCGCTTGCCGCCCAGCTCGGCGACTCGACCGCGCTCGGCACGGTTGGCCAGCCGACGGGGCTTCTCGCCGTAGCCCAACTGCACCGCCTCGTACCCGTCGCTGTCGGCCGACTTGACCTGCAGCACCACACACGGTCCCGCCTGGATCACGGTCACCGCGGTCACCGTCCCATCGGCGTCGTACACCTGCGTCATGCCGACTTTGCGGCCCAGCAATCCGACTGGCATCACATCACCCAATCTTGAGTTCGTCCACTTTCGGAATCGAGCGATTCCGCCGGCCCCACTGGGGCAACCTACCCAACACACACTGCCCAGGCCACGCTCGCTTCAGCCACCTTGACAAACCAAGGCCGCTGAGACAGGCCGGCCTCAGGCAGCGCCGGGCACCAGCTTGATCTTGATATCGACACCGGCCGGCAACGAGAGCTTGTTCAGCGCCTCGATTGTCCGGGCAGGCGGCTGCAGGATGTCGATGAGCCGCTTGTGCGTGCGGATCTCGAACTGTTCCCGCGACTTCTTGTCGATGTGAGGACTTCGCAGCACGGTGTACCGCTCGATCCGGGTCGGCAGCGGAATCGGCCCATGCACAATTGCCCCAGTCCGCTTGGCGGTGTCAACAATCTCTGCTGCCGAGAGATCCAACACGCTGTTGTCGTACGCCTCCATCCGGATCCGGATGCGTTCCTGCTTCTTGCCAGCCAAGCCAGTGTTCCTTTCAGATCCCGCTCAGATCCCGCCGGCCGATCCTCAATCAGGATCCGCCACACCCAAGGTTGTCACTTCGACTTTCCCGTCCTCAGCACCACCCCCCACTGGGCTGGCACCATGACCGTACAAACGGTCCCACACACACCGCCCCACCAACCATCTCCACCACGTGGTCCAGCACCTTCAACCGGGCAACTGGTGAACCACCAGCCCACCCCCAGTCCCAGCCAAACCTGAAACCAGCCAAACCCGAAATTGGTCGCCTCAAAAAGCTTCCCGACTCCGCCCGCACCGGTTCGATCCCCGCGCTCAACGCCCCATGCAAGCCCTTGCCCGCACGAAATACGTTCCACGCACGGATCACACCACAGGCTCGGAGTCTGTTCAGGCAACCGTGATCGCTGCGTGTAAAACGCTGTCGTCACACTCGCCCAGCCGGCCCTGGTCTCTGGCAATTCGCCAGACTTCAAGAGCCAAACGGAGACCCGTTGTTCAACAGATCTCAACAGGACGTCGCTCCCGGGCTTGCTCCCTGACGCGACTCCGGCAGGCCACCTTCAGTGGCCCATCGAAACACGCCCGGGTCTCCTGCCCTGTTCCACTGCCCGAGGTCCTCCTGCAACCAGGACGACAAACCAAGCAATGAAACGCCCGGGACACTCTTTTCGTCCCGAATTCAAGGGTTGCTTGCGAAATCTTCTGACCAGAATCAGCACCGGCGGGACCCAGCGGGTTACCCGCCGCCGTCCCCCCAGCCAGTCAACCGAACTTTCGCCTGTTTTTCCCCAAGCTCAAACGGAGTTTTCACCCGGGAAGTCGAGCATCTTAAGGGGTCATCAGAAGAGTGTCAACCAACTTGCGGCGGTTTCTCAACCACTCCGTTCTCTCCGCCCCTGTCTCACCACCTTTCAATCGGTTCCCAGCATCTCCCGCAACACCTCTGGGGCCGCTTCCTGGTACCGGCACGGCTCCATCGAGTACGACGCCCGTCCCTGCGACAAGCTCCGCACATGCGTTGAGTACCCAAACATGTTCGCCAGCGGGACTTCGGCCAACACCACCTGCAGATCGCCACGCTGCTCGGTGCCATTGATCGTTGCCCGGCGGGACATAAGATCTGAATGAATGTTCCCCATGAACTCGTCGGGTGTCACCACCTCGAGCTTCATGACTGGTTCCAGCAGCACCAGGTTCTCAGCACTCACCGCCTGATGCAGCGCGTCGAGCGTCGCTGCCTGGAACGCCGCCTCGGGATTTTCCAGATCGGTCATCCGCGCCGCCTCGATCGTCACCCGCACCTGGATCAACGGGTAACCCAGCAGGCCCGCCCCCTGCGCTCCGTCCCGAATCGCCTGCTCGATCACCTCTTGCAGAGCTGGGGAGAGATCGCCGGACGATAACCGGTTGACCTGTTCAACTCCTTCGCCTCCCGAATGAGGCTCCATCCGCAGCCGGACCTGGGCCGACTGAGGGACCCCAGCCACCACCCGACTGAATTCCCCGTTCACCACCCGCGCGGCGCGAATCGTTTCGCGGTAGCTGACCCGCGGCTTGTGCACCCGTACGTTGAGCCGAAAGTCACGCTCCATCCGGTGCCGAATGACCTCGAGATGCAGTTCCCCCATCCCGCTGATGAGCGTCTGCCCCGTCTCTTCGTTCACCACGGCACGAAAGGTCGGATCCTGGCGGGAGAGAATCTGCAGCGTTTCGGCCAGCTTTCGCCGCTCGGCGCTCGATTCCGGTTCGACCGCCATCGAAATCACCGGCTCGGGGAACGTGATACTCTCGAGGGCGATTGGATGAGCACCATCGCACAGGGTGTCCCCCGTGGCGGTGTCTTTCAGCCCCGCGATCCCGACAATCTCGCCAGCTTCGGCCGCCTCGGTTTCAATCTTTTCGCGACGATCGGCTTGAATGTGCCAGAGCTGACTGACCAGCTCTTTCTTGCCAAGCCGCGTATTCAGAACCCGCGACTTCGACTTCAGCACCCCCGAATAGACCCGCACAAAGCACAGGTCACCGTGCGGGTCGGCTTGAATCTTGAAAATCAACCCGCAGAACGGCTCCTTGGCGCTGGGCTTGCGAGTTTCTGTCCCCTCTTTGCGAGCCCCGGCCCGCAGGCCTGTCACGGGCGGCCGCTCGACGGGGCTGGGCAGAAAAGCCCCCACAGCGTCGAGCAGCGGCTGAACTCCCATGTAATTCAGCGATGAGCCCGCGAGCACGGGCTGCAAAACGCGCTGCAGTGTCCCCTGGCGGAGCAGTCGGCGAATTTCTTCGGGAGCAATTGGCTCTTCGTTGAGATACCGCTCGAGCACCTGGTCATCGAGCACGGCGACCTGGTCGATCAGCCTGGCCCGCCAACTCTCGGCGCTGGCTCGACGTTCCTCGGGAATCTCACTCACCACGATCTTGGCCCCCTGCGAGGCCGAGTCGAAGCTGAGCATCCGCATCTCGATCAGGTCGATGATCGCGGCGAAGGGATCGGTCGAGTTCGCCGGGCCCTGCCCGACGGGGATCGTGATCGCCACTGGGTTCGCCTGCAGGCGATCGCGGATCTGGTTCAGCGTCCGCTCAAAATCAGCCCCGATGCGATCGAGCTTGTTGATGAAACAGAGCCTGGGGACGCCGTATTTGTTGGCCTGTCGCCAGACAGTCTCACTCTGCGCCTCAACCCCTTCGCGAGCCGAGAAGATGACAACGCCACCATCCAGAACCCGCAGGCTGCGTTCCACCTCGGCGGTGAAGTCAACGTGTCCCGGAGTGTCGATCAGGTTGATCGCCCACTCTTTCCACCGGCAGGAAATCGCAGCCGAGTAGATGGTGATCCCGCGTTGTTGCTCTTCGGGGTCGAAGTCGGTGATGGTGGTGCCGGAATCGACATCCCCCATCCGGTGCGAGGCCCCGGCGTAGAACAGGATCCGCTCGGTGGTCGTCGTCTTTCCCGCGTCGATGTGCGCAATAATGCCGATATTGCGGATCTTGT
>CAIUHT010000877.1 GCA_903898975.1 uncultured Planctomycetaceae bacterium | reverse complement strand
TCTTCAAAAACCTGCGGAAACACCACAACAACTGAGGCTTGCCGATCGAAAGTCCTGCTCGGGGTAATCTGGCAGCGTCTGGGGGTCGAGCCGACCGCCCCGAAGGCTGTCGGAGAAGGGCCGGACCGCTCGATCAGGCGGGAGGGTCGGCGACCAGGACGAACGACTGCTGCACTTCGGGGGCGATCCGCCGGGGCTGCCGGGTTTGAAAATCAATGAACGCCCAGTCGGTCTCGCCCCGGGCCAGCACGATGCTGGCGGCCGGGTCGCTGGTGGCGGGGTCGCCGGTGGACCGGAGCATCTCGTAGCGGCGGAGCGAGGTGACCTTCCGCATGGTGGCGACCCAGGTCCGGATCAGGATGCGATCGCCCAGGTGAGCCGGTTGCAGGTACTCGATGTGATGCGAGCGGACGACCCATCCCGCTCCCAGCGCGACGTAGGCCTCGTGGGGCCAGCCCTGGGCGGCGGAGTGGGCGACCGCGGCAGCCTGCATCCAGCGGACATACTCGACGTTGTTCACGTGGCCCAGTCCATCGATCTCGGAGGGGGCCACCAGCAGGGTGTGTTCGTAAATCGCGGGCATGCTGCGGGGAAACTCCTCGGCCACCCCCCGGCCCGTCTCAGCCCGCCAATGGCTGTCCCCTTTTGGGGATGACGTGGACGTGACCGCGACGGGCGGAAGCGGGGGCGCGGGTGATGATTGCGATGGTAAAGGCAGTATACCGTGACGACGCGCCGCGGATCACGCCCTGCGCCGCGCGGCACTTCCTGCCAATCCGCCGACACACTCCTGAAAGGCGTTGATCGATCGCGCACTGCCGGTGCGCACATCAACGCCCCCCCTTTCGACCCTGCGTGGTGTCTGATATCTTCGCCCGTGCGTTGACCCAGGACGGGGAGCGTCCCGGGTGGTTCCCGCACCGCAGGAGTTCCGTCGCATGTCCGTGCCCGTCCCCGTCTGTCTGAATGCCCGGCCCCTGGGGCTGTTCCACCCCCTGCGGGCCCCTCGGTTCGTCGGGGCGCTGGCGGTCGCCTGCCTGGTCCTCATCGCGAGCCCGCCCGTGCAAGCCCACGAGGCGTCGGGCCGTTCCTCGACTGCCTCGACTGCCGCAGTCGCCCGCAACCCAGTCGCTCACACCGCGGAACCTGGCACGCCTCCTGCGCCCCCCACCGTCTGCGGCCCCGAGGACGACACCCCCGCTGCACCCGAGCAGGCAGGCGACAAACAGGGAGCTCCGAAAGCAACGGATAAAGCGAAGGATGCTGCCCAGCCCGCCGCCGAAAAGCCGGATGACAAAGACGGGGATGAGAAAGAGGGGGCCGACAAACCGGCGAAAGACAAAGAGGAAGGTGACCCCCCGGGAGCGCCCGAGAATCCGTTCCCCAAGCGGTTCAAGGCCCCCGATCTGGAGGGGGGAGCCGGGTGGCTCAACTGTGGGGGGCCCATCACGCTCAAGGATCTCCGCGGCAAGGTCGTGCTGCTCGACTTCTGGACCTTCTGCTGCATCAACTGCATGCACATCCTGCCCGACCTTAAGTTCCTTGAGCGGAAATACCCCAAGGAACTGGTGGTGGTGGGGGTCCACTCGGCGAAGTTCGACAACGAGAAGGAAAGCGAGAACATCCGGCGGGCCATTGTGCGTTACGAGATCGAGCATCCCGTCGTCAATGACGCCGAGATGACCATCTGGCGCAAGTTTGGAGTCAACAGTTGGCCGACACTGGTGCTGATTGATCCCGAAGGGAACTACTGCGGCTACGTCTCGGGTGAGGGGCAGCGGGAACTGCTCGACGCAGTGGTCGAGAAACTGGTGACCTACCACCGGGCGAAGGGGACGCTCGACGAGACCCCGGTCGATTTCTCGCTCGAGCGGAACCGGGTCCCCGCGACCCCGTTGCGGTTTCCGGGGAAGCTGCTGGCCGACGCCCCGTCACAGCGGCTGTTTATTTCCGACAGCAACCACAACCGGATTGTGATCGCCGGGCTCGACGGCAAACTGCAGGAGGTGATCGGCAGCGGACAGATGGGCAAGTCGGACGGCGGGTACGCCGAGGCGAGCTTTGACCATCCCCAGGGGATGGCACTCGTGGGCGAGAAGCTGTATGTCGCCGACACCGAAAACCACCTGCTCCGCGAGGTCGACCTGAAGGCGAAGCAGGTAACGACGCTGGCGGGGACCGGCACGCAGGGGCACGAGCGGTACCGTGGCGGTCCGGGGCTGTCGCTGGCGCTGAACAGTCCCTGGGATCTGTGGCCCCATGCGGGGAAGCTGTTCATCGCCATGGCGGGCCCGCACCAGATCTGGACGTACGATCTCGAGAAGCAGACGGTTCAGCCCTACGCCGGCTCGGGTCGCGAAGATGTGACCAACGGCGCCCTGCGGATGGCGGTGGAAGGGATTGAAGAGGTCGACCCGCAGGATCTGCAGCGGATCTCGGCGTTCGCCCAACCGTCGGGCCTGGCGAGTGATGGCGAGTCGCTGTTTGTGGTCGACAGCGAGGGCTCGTCGATCCGCCGGGTGCCGCTAAATGATGAAGGCCGAGTCAGCACCCTGGCCGGGACGTCGGACCTGGCGCGGGGCCAAAGCCTGTTCGCGTTTGGCGACCGCGACGGTGTGGGGGACGAAGCCCGCTTTCAGCATCCGCTGGGCATTGCCTGGCATGCGGGGACGCTGCTGGTGGCCGACAGTTACAATCACAAGATTCGCCAGCTTGATCCGCAGACGGGTGCGGTGACCACCCTGTCGCTCAGGCTGCCGCAGGGGGAGGGGTTGCCGACGTCGCTGGGCGAACCTGCGGGGGTGGCGGTGGCGAACAACACGCTGTTCATCGCCGACACGAATCATCACCGCGTTCTGAAAGTCGACCTGGAAACCCGCGAAGCCACCGAGCTGCCAATTGCCGGCCTGGCTCCGCCTGCCCGAGTGGAGGCCAAACCTGTGGCGGTGGAAGTGAAGGCGATGGAACTCGACACGCAGACCGTTCCCCCCGGCAAGCTGCGGGTGGAACTGACGGTCGAGTTGCCCGAAGGGTACAAGCTCAATCCCGAGCTGACCCCCAGTTTCCGGGTGAAGCAGACCGGGGGCCCGCTGGTGAGCGACGAAATCGCGGGAGCCCGCCATGAAGTCGACTCGGCGAAAGAGGGGGTGATCGCGCTCACCATTCCTCTCGAGGCGGCGGCCAACGCGGGAGAACTGCAACTGACGGTCAGCTTCGGGTATTGCCGGGGGGGCGAGGGGGGCCTGTGCAAGATTGCCTCGCGGGCCTGGAAGCTGCCGGTGAAGATCGACCGGCAGGCTCCCAGCCAGCCGGTGAAGCTGTCGGCGAAAGTCGAGTAGCCCCGTGGCGGCGCAACGGGCGGAGGAAGACGCGCTGGCGGGCTGGTCGGCGCGCGAGCTGGCGACATTGCGGCGGCGGTTGCGGGCCTGGTACCGCGAGGCGGCCCGCCCTTTGCCCTGGCGGGAGAGCCACGACGCCTACCGGGTCTGGATCAGCGAGATCATGCTGCAACAGACCACCGTGGCGGCGGTGATTCCCTACTACGAACGGTTTCTGACACGGTTTCCCACGGTCGCCGCGCTCGCCGCCGCCTCTGAGTCGGACGTGCTGCAACTGTGGGAAGGGCTGGGCTATTACAGTCGCGCCCGCAATCTCCGCCGCGCGGCCCAGGTGGTGGTCGAACAGCACGCCGGGGAGTTTCCCCAGGCGGTCGAGGAGTTGCAGGCGTTGCCCGGGATTGGCCGGTACACCGCCGGCGCGATTGTCTCGTTCGCGTTCAATCGGCCCGCGCCGATTGTCGAGGCGAACACGCTGCGGCTGTATTGCCGACTGCTGGGGACCCGGGTCGATCCGCGTTCGGCGGTCGGGCAGCGGTTGCTGTGGGAGTTCGCCGGTCGGCTTCCCCCCGCCAGCGAGCCCAGCGAGATCAACCAGGCGCTGATGGAACTGGGGGCGACCGTCTGCACTCCCCGCGAGCCCGGTTGCCAGCGGTGCCCGCTGCTGTCTCATTGCCGGGCCGCCGCGACGGGACTGCAGCACGAGATTCCTCCCCCAGCCCGCCGGCCGGAACTGACGCGGGTGGTGGAGCGGGCGGTTGTGGTGCGGCGACGTGGGCAGGTGTTGCTGATGCAGCACGGTGTAGACGAACGCTGGGCGGGGCTGTGGAACTTTCTGCGGTTTCCCGCAGAGGAAGTCACTGGCAGCCTGTCCGAGCATCTGCAGCAGCGGTTCGGGGTGCGGGCCACCGTGGGGGACCCGTTCCACACGCTCACCCACGGCGTCACGCGGTATCACATCACGCTGCATTGTCATGCCGCACAATGGCAGTCGGGCGAACCCCACGAGGGGACGCGTCCATTCCAGTGGGTGTCGCTGGACCAGCTGGCCGGGGTCCCGTTGCCACAGTCGGGCCGCAAGCTGGCCCGGCTATTGGTCGCGGAGGGAACAACCACTCAACGCCGGCTGTTCGCGGAGTAGCGGGAGTGCGAAGCTTGAACGAGGCCAAGCTGCGGGCCGCAGTCTCGGGGAGTTCAGTTCCCGCCTCACCGGCCTGACGGGATAGCTGGAGTTCGGTCTGAGGGGTTTTCCGAGACGCGGGGTTGGGGTCTGATGGACCCGCAGGCGCGTCGCGCGAGTGTGGTGGCAGTGAACCAGGCGAAGGCTGTTCGCCGCAGGAGATCCGATGCCCAAGTCCGTCCTGCTGCCCAACACGCCCGGCCGGAATGCGCGAGCCGAGAGTCGTTCTTCCTCCACGTGGTGGGTGCCGACACCAATCGCCTCCTCAGCAGACGTACCCGCCACGAAGATGAACCGCCCGGCGACCGTCCGCGGAATGGCGGAGAACCGCATTGCGCACCAACCGTCGCGGGGCATGATGCGGCTGCTTCGCCCCGACAGGTTGAGGTCGCCCTCGACTCTCTGGCTGGCGGTATTCCTGTTCGCCATGCTGGCCCAAGGCACGGCCGGTCGTGCGGAAGACTGGCCGCAGTGGCGGGGGCCGCGGCGGGATGCTGTCGCGCATGAGGCGGGACTGCTGACCACCTGGCCCGATGGCGGGCCGCCTCTCGCGTGGAAGCTGGAGGGGCTGGGGACGGGGTACAGCAGCGTCGTGGTGCAGAGCGGACGGGTCTTCACCCTGGGGGCGAAAGCCGGGCAGGTGGTGGTCTCGGCCTGCCAGGCGGGGACCGGCGAACTGCTGTGGCAAACCCCCTTGGGCGCGACCTCGCGGAATCCCTGTTCCACACCGACCGCCGATGGCGCGCGGCTGTTTGCCCTGGGGCCCGATGGACAACTCGCCTGCCTCGACACCGCGACCGGCGAGACTCGCTGGCGCCGCGACCTGATGAGCGACTTTGGCGGGCGGCTGATGTCGGGCCGGGGGTATGGTGAATCGCCCCTCGTCGACGGTGACCGCCTGATCTGCACCCCGGGTGGCCCCGACGCCGAACTGGTCGCGCTCGACAAGTTCACCGGTGCCGTGGTGTGGCAAACGCGGTTTCCCGCCGTGGGACCGGCGGGCCGCGACGGGGCGGCGTTTGCCTCGTGCGTTCCCAGCCTTGGGGGAGGCGTCCGACAGTTTGTGCAGCTCCACGGGCGCGGGTTGGTGGGGGTCGCCGCCGACGACGGGCGCCTGCTCTGGTCTTACAACGCCATCTGCAACGGGACCGCGAATATTCCGACTCCGGTGGTTCACGGAGACTGGGTCTTTGCGGCGAATGGCTACAACGCCGGGAGCGTGCTGCTGCGCCTGACCCCCGACCCCGAGGCCGAACCGGGGCGGCCCGGCGTGCGGGCCACCGAGGTCTACACCCTGGCGGGCGGGGTCTTTCAGAATCATCACGGGGGAGTGGTCCGGCTGGGGAACCAGATCTTTGGCGGCCACGGGAGCAACAATGGTCTCCCCACGTGCCTCGATCTGCCGACGGGGAGGGTGCTGTGGAAGAAGCGGGGCCCGTCGACTGGCTCGGCGGCGGTGATTGCGGTTGGCCAGCAACTCTGCTTCCGCTACCAGACCGGGCTGGTCGCCCTGCTGACGCCGACACCGGTCGGGTTTCAAATCGACGGCACACTGCAGATTCCCGGCGCGGGGGAAGACAGTTGGGCGCATCCCGTGGTGGCTGGGGGAACGTTGTATCTCCGCGAGCAAGAGACCCTCTTCGCCCACGATCTCCGCGAAGAATCGAGCCAACCGGTGGGAACGCAGACCAGCCCCCGGACCAGCCCCCGGACCAGACCCCAGCCCGGCAACGACACCGCGACACCACCTGATGCCGTGGTCGCTGCGCTGCGTGAGGCGGGGTGGCAGGTGCGACGGTTGGCGCGCCTGGTGCCTGAGGATGGGGCCACCCAGTCTGCGGAGGACCGCTGGCTGGAACTGGCCCAGGCCCCGACCGACGCCGAGCCCCCGCTGGTGTGCCGTCTGAGGGAGACCCAACAAACCCCCTCGGGGAGCCTCACCGAGAGGGCGTGGCAGGCTTTGCAGGCGGTGCGCGGGCCACTGATTCTCGATCTGCAGGGCCAGGGGGTAACGCCCGTATTGCTCGCGCAGCTGGTGTCGCTGCCCAACCTGGTGGGGCTCGATCTGCAACTCTGCGGGAACCTGGATGAGGCGGGGCTGGCGGCGGTGGCACGCGGGCGCGGGCTGCGGCTGCTGGGACTGGCGGGGACGGGAGTGTCGGGGGACGGGCTGGCCCGGTTGTCGGACCTGCCCGAGCTGGTCGCCCTTGACCTGGAGGGGTGCGACGGCGTGACCGATGAGACGACCGAGGTGCTGGCGCAGTTTCGCAAACTGCGGGGGCTGAGCCTGCGAAAAACGGCGTTCGAGAAACAGTCGCTGACCGATGCCGGGCTGCCAGCGTTGGCCCGACTGACGCAGCTGGAGTGGCTCGATCTGACCGGGACCCGGGTGACCGACCGAGGCATGCCCGAGCTTGCGCGACTGACCCAATTGCGGGAGCTGAAGCTCGGGCTGGTGGCACTTACCGACGCGGGGCTGGAGACGCTGGTTCCCTTGCGGGACCTGCGGCGGCTGGACCTCCCCTACTCCGAAGGGTTCGCGGGGCCACTGTTGACTCCGGCGGCAGTCCCCACGCTGGCGAGGTTCGAGAAGCTGCAACACCTCGACCTGACGGGGGCCAGGCTGACCGACGCCGAACTCCCCGGGCTGGCCCGCCTGCCCAACCTGCGCTGGGTGCGGTTGGCCCGGACGCGGGTGACTGCAGAGGGGTTGCAGCAACTGAACCAGGAGGCTCCGAACCTGGAGATTCGACGATGAATGATCACGCAGCGAAGGGGGAAGAACCCGTGGCGGAGGGCACGATTGAGTACGGCGTGGAGCGCGGGTTGCCGGTGGAGGAATTCATCGACGTCTTGCGGCGGTCGACGCTGGCAGAGCGAAGGCCGGTGGCCGACCGGGGGCGGATAGCGAAGATGTTGGCGCAGGCCGACCTGGTGGTGACGGCGCGTCGGGACGGGGTGCTGGTGGGAGTGGCGCGGGCCCTGACCGACTACTGTTACTGCACGTATCTGTCTGACCTGGCGGTCGATGTGGCGGTGCAGCGACAGGGGATTGGCCGGGAGCTCTTGCGGCGAACGCATGAACTGGCAGGCCGGGAGACGATGCTGGTGTTGCTGGCGGCCCCGCAGGCGCGCAGTTACTACCCGCACGTGGGCCTGCGGCAGCACGACTCGTGCTGGATCGGCGACCGGACCGAGAAGCCGGCGGCAGAGAAGACGGTCCCCGAAAAGCCGGTGCCAGAGTCGCCGGTAGGAGAGTAGCCCAGCTCCAAGGCAGCCCGGGGGCGAAAGTGACGCGACCCGGCGGTTATCGAGTGAGGAGAGGCGCGGTCGGTCACCGGAGACAGCCAACCCCTGTGGTGTGGCCAGCGAGGGGCGTGGCGTGGCAACTCGTGCCAGGCTGCAGTTGGGTCTAGTGTTCCCACCTTCTCACGGCGATCGATTTCAAAGTGGCCTCCCAGGCTTTCGGGGGTAAACACCGGCGCAAGC
>CAIUHT010000876.1 GCA_903898975.1 uncultured Planctomycetaceae bacterium | reverse complement strand
GCCTGTTGAACCAGTCGCCTGCAGTCCCAGTCGCCTGCCGCCCACTTGACGGATTGCCGGTTGCGAACTCGCACGCCAGGCTCCCGGCCCCCCGACCCCAGTGATTCTCAGCCTCGCCCATGCCCCGAGGCCGACCCACTCCCCGTGTTGACCACGGGAGTCACCTCTGCTTCGCCACACAGCACCACCAGCAGGTTGCTCACCATATTTGCTTTCCGCTCGGCATCCAGTTCGACCACCTGCTTCTCGCTCAATTCCTCGAGCGCCATCTGCACCATGCTCACCGCCCCGTGCACAATCATTTTTCGGGCAGCGATCACCGCCTCCGCCTGCTGACGCCGCAGCATCGCCCCGGCAATCTCCGACGCATACGCCAGGTGTGTCAGGCGCGCCTCCTCGACCACCACCCCGGCCTGGGCCAGGCGCTGCTGCAATTCCTGCTGCAGTGCGGCCGAGACTTCCTCCACCCCGCTGCGGAGCGTGATCTCCCCCTCCTCGCCGTGGTCGTAGGCATAGATGTTGGCCAGATGCCGCAGTGCCGACTCGCTTTGCACATGCACAAACTGCTCGTAATTCTCGACATCGAACAGGGCCTGCGCGGTGTCCTGCACCCGCCACACCACCACGGCCCCGATTTCAATCGGGTTCCCACGCTTGTCGTTGACCTTGAGTTTTTGAGTCTCGAGGTTACGCGAGCGGAGTGACACTCGACGCCGCGTCAACAACGGGTTCGCCCACCAAAACCCCGACTCCCGCACCGTCCCATGGTACGCCCCTGCCAGCAACAGGGCCCGCCCCTCGTTCGGCTCCTGGGGGAAGTGACCACACAACATCACCAGGGCGAAGACCGCGTAGGGAATCACCGGCACCAGCAACCAGGCGGCCTGTGGATTCACCTGCTTCGTGAGCACAATCGTCCCCACAAACGCCCCCACTGCCGACAGCAGCAGGGCCAGGTTCACCCCCAACATCAGCCAACCATTGCGACAATGGACCACGCGTTCTTGTGTCATCTCTGCTCTTTTCTCGGCGGGCGCTCGGTTGAACTCAGCCGCCACCCATTCTCAGACACGGTGGCCAGCCTCCCTCAGTTTGAAGTTGATCACCCAGCAGAACGCGAATTTCCCTCCTGCGGATCAGGCAAGACCCCGCTTCCTCTTGAAAACTTCCAAGTTTCAAGCCGCGCCCTTCGCCCTGCTCCACTCGAGCGCGGCTTCCTACCGCCCCGTTACCACTGACCACAACCAGGGAATCACCTCTTCCTTCAGCGCCAGCAGCGTGAAGTATCCAAATAACCCCGCCCCCCCAATCATCGCCACGAATCGACCCGCCCCAATCGCAATCGACCGCGGCAGAATCTTCGCGTTCAAATACAGCAGAATCACCGTGTAAATGAACATCACCCCGCCATTCATCGCCGCCGAGGTCTTCAACAGGAACAGTGGCTGCCGGAATCCGGGGTAAAACTCCCCGGCCAGCAGAATCGCCGTCCCCGCCAGGATCTCGCCCCACAACAAAAAGAAGTAGAGCCGCGACTGGCTCCACCGCGCGTTCTCCCGCAGGAAATTGACCTTCAGAATGTCGGTCGAAATCCGCACCGTCGCGTCCAGCACCCCCAACTCGGTGGTCAGCAGCAACGCCACCCCCATCAGCAGAAACACCGTCCGAAACAGCACCCCCACCCACGGCGTGCTGAACGATCCCTCAATCAGCCGGGCCTCGCCCCAGATGAAGTTCAGGTCTTCTCCAAACCCCTGCGCCTCGGGC
>CAIUHT010000875.1 GCA_903898975.1 uncultured Planctomycetaceae bacterium | reverse complement strand
GCGGTTTCGAGAAATTGGTCAGACCGCGAAACTGGGTCTGAATTCACCCCGGAGAGTCTGTCGGCTGTGATTGAGTGGTGGCTGCCGGGCCCCGCAGGCCCTGCCCCCCGCGTCTCTCGCGGTTCAGCGAATCGTCGCCCGGTAGCGGTCGAATTCCCGCAGTTGCTCCTCATTCAATCGCCGCAATTCCTCTTCCTCGCACCGCTCCGGGGCCTGCTCCCCCAGGCTCTGCAAGAGCTGCACCCCGGGAATCAGCCGCAGGGCCTTGGTGGTCGTTTCCACGGCAATCGTCGCCGCCCCCCCCGCGATCGTCACCACCCCCAGGGCCGCCTTCCCCGTCTCCCGCGCCAACTCCTGGCTCGCCCCGACCAGACGCGATTGCCGATACACCCGGTGAGTCGCATCGGCGACACATTCACCCCGCTCGTGCAACGTCCGCGCCACCCCCTGTCCCGACAGGTACTTCACAACGGCCTTGTCCGGGAGGAGCGGGTCAAAGTGGATCGCCACCCGCCGGTTCGGATACACGTATGTGATGGAATGCTTGTCGTAGGCGATCACCGGAGCCCCGCCCGGCAAGATCACGTCGATGTACATCCGCCGACCGGAGAACGGGTTGTTCGCCACCACCACCGTCGGGCCCCCATCCACTAGTGGCCCCTGGTATTCCTTGTTGCCCGAGTAATAGTTGCGGTGCACATGGACAATCGGCGGGATGTCGATTTCCACCCCGTCGGGACCCAGGCGGGTCTCCACCGGCGGGAGCCCCAGGTCGTTTCCACCGGGGTCGAGAATGACCAGTTCGCTGAGGCCAGGCTCGCGCGGCGATCCCCCCGCCAGCACAGAAACCGAATGCGATACCTGCAGTGGCGCCGCCAGGCAGGCAGCCCACAACACCATCTTACCCATCCTGCGCATCCGACCCCTCCTGGGCCACCCATCGAGTTTTTAAAGCCCTCAACGTCCGGACCCTCCTTGGGCCGCACCTTGAGAAAGAATCTATCGGTGCTATCGGATAGTGGGGCTCTCCAAGTTTACCTCAAGTCTGTTGATCTCGTTGAAATGTGCCCGGATCTCCGGGCTGGGCTCCATCGTCAGCCTCAGCCGCTGGGGCTGCCCTTTCGGAACCCAGCGTTCGTCGGTCGTTTCCCAATACAGCGGCCCGTCGGCCCGACCGACTTCATACGCCTCGCTTGAGCCCAGGGCACGAATGGTGATCTTCACCCGGCTCCCCTGGCGGCTGGCATAGGGGCCCCCGTCGTGCCACAGCACTCCGTTGAACGCCGCTTCCCCGGTCTCGTAGATCGTGAGCAGATGCCCTTCCAACCGCACCCCGTTGGGCAGTCGGACATCCGGCCCCCCGCGAAAGGTTTTTGAGCGAATCGACCGCCGCACACCCGCAGTCGTGGACGGGTCGGCTCCCCGCAGCACCGTCCCGGCGGGCGAATTGGCGGGAAGCGGGAGGAACCGCGGGTCAACGCGGTCGACGAACTGCGCTTCCGCCCGGCTCAGCGTGTCGCCGGGGAGTGGCAGGGTGGGGCTCGAACGCCGTGGATCAACGCCGCCGGGAACGGGTGCCGGCAGTGTCCGCAGGGGGTCCCTGAAGCGGGCCGCCGGGTTTTGCTGGGGAACCAGACCGGGGCCGACGCCACGG
>CAIUHT010000874.1 GCA_903898975.1 uncultured Planctomycetaceae bacterium | reverse complement strand
CGCCAACCTCTGGGAACTCGACCGCACCCTCGCCATGGCCAGCGACGCCATGCGCCTCCCCCCGGGCGACGCCCTCATCCGCACCCTCTCGGGTGGCGAAAAACGCCGCGTCGCCATGTGCCAACTGGTGCTCCGCGCGCCCGACATGCTGCTGCTCGACGAGCCCACCAACCACCTCGACGCCGACTCGGTCGCCTGGCTTGAACGCTACCTCCACGATTTCCGCGGCACCGTCGTCGCCGTCACCCACGATCGCTACTTCCTCGACAATGTCGCCGGGTGGATCCTCGAACTCGACCGGGGCCGGGGCTATCCCTTCGAGGGGAACTACTCATCGTGGCTCGAGCAGAAACAGTCCCGCCTCGCGATCGAAGAAAAACTCGAATCGAAGCGCCAGAAGACCCTCAAGCGCGAGCTGGAGTGGGTCCGCATGAACCCCAAGGCCCGGGCCACCAAGAACAAGGCCCGCCTCGAGCGCTACGAACAGATGCTCAGCCAGGAGTACGACGCCCGCGACGAAGCGCCGGACATCCAGATCGCTTCGGGCCCCCCGCTGGGCGACCTGGTCGTTCGTGCCGAGGGAGTCTCGAAAGCCTTCGGTGACCGCCTCCTCTTCGAAAACATGTCGTTCAACCTCCCCCGGGGTGGCATCGTCGGCGTCATCGGCCCCAACGGCGCGGGCAAGACCACGCTCTTCCGCATGATCATGGGCCAGGAACAACCCGACCGCGGCAGCCTCCGCGTCGGCGACACCGTGGTCCCCTCCTACGTCGATCAGTCCCGCGACGCCCTCGACCCCAAGAAGTCGGTTTACGAGGAGATTTCCGGGGGGCTCGACATCATCGAGATCGGCAAGGTCCGCATCCACTCCCGGAGTTACGTCGGGCGGTTCAACTTCAAGGGGCCCGATCAGCAAAAACTCGTCGGCGAACTCTCGGGGGGTGAACGCAACCGCGTCCACCTCGCCAAGATGCTCCGTTCCGGGGGCAACCTGCTGCTGCTCGACGAACCGACCAACGACCTCGATGTCGAAACGCTCCGCGCCCTCGAAGAGGCCCTGCTGTCGTTCGCCGGCTGTGCCGTGGTCATCAGCCACGACCGCTGGTTCCTCGACCGCGTCGCCACCCACATCCTCGCCTTCGAGGGGAACAGCAGCGTGTACTGGTGTGAAGGCAACTACCAGAGCTACGAAACCAACCGCCGCGAACGCCTCGGCGGCGACGCCGACACCCCCCAGCGGGTGCGGTACAAACCGATCAAGGTCTGATGGCCTGTCCACCGGGTTTGGCGGGGCCTTCAGCCCCCCAACTCCCGGTCGTCGCTTGGCAGAACACCACCTGCCCGAGTATACTCTCCCGCTTCCCCAACGCTGACTGACGGCTCTTTCCCGTGCTGCCTCCAGCGTTCGGACCAAAACTGCTGGCAGATCAGGCCATTGTGGTGTCTGCGTCTGCGGCGTCTGAATCTGCGGTTCCGTTTCGGCGGCTCCCGTCATGATTCCCGCGACGCCCCTGTTCCCCTTTTATGCCTGAGGAGTGTTCGATGGCCAAGCCCCATCGCCTGATCAAGAAAGCCAATCACGGATCTCGCCCGGCGAACGCCAAGGCGCGGCGCGCCAAACGCCGTAAACTCCGCACATGATCGGCTCGGAATCGGCGCCGCCTCGGCGGTGTCGAACCCGCAGATCCGCCTCGATTGAGATCTGCAATCCTGTTGAACTGCCGTCGGGTCGATCTGCATTCCGTGAGATCTGACCCGGCCACGAGTCTGCCTGGCGGGTGATCCTGCCCCGCCGGGCTCAGCTGACGTCAATCATAGAGATCGCTTCGCAAACACCCGTGACCGCTGGGTCGCGAACCTTCCCCTGTCCCCCTCCGCTGGCACAGGCGTTACCAACGCACCACGGGAAGTGAAGACGTTTTCGAAAAACGTCCCCAGGCTCTGCGACGCACGCGTGCCACTTCTGTAGGCCGCCACTCCCCCTGCGAGTCCCAGGGCTACCCCCCTCCGCGTTCCTGCAGTCGCGGGCCGATCCTCTCGATCTCAGCGCCCGATGCGACGGTTGTCCTCTGGCGTTCAGGGTCAGCTGCGACCCGGTCCGTCCCGTCGCGAATTCTTGCTCGCCGGAGACGCTCACTCGTCCCCACGAATCGCCCGGACCGTTCGGTCCCGTGCCAGATTCCTGCACGCCGACGCAGTCCCCCCCGAGCGCACTTTCCCTTCGAGCGCGTCACCTTGCGTGCAGACGTCGCTTGGTGCAGCCTGAAAGGCCCGGGCTCAGCCACGCACAGCGAAAAT
>CAIUHT010000873.1 GCA_903898975.1 uncultured Planctomycetaceae bacterium | reverse complement strand
TCCAGTCGTCCGCCACAGATGCTCACTTCCCTTGCGAACTCAACCGCTGCCCAGGGCCACCCCCCGGGCGGCTGGGCGCGGTGCCGACTGGGCGGCCCGGTGCCGCGGGGTTGCACCCCCGCTGGCCGCGTGGTGCATCGGCCAAGTGGCCCACTGGCTGAGTGGGCGGTGTTGCCTGTTCGATTTTTCGTCTCCTGACGCGTCCCCCTGCATGCCTGCTTTCTGCCTGGCCAACACGCTGTTGCGAACCCTGGGGCTCCCGCTGCTGGGCTGCGCCCTGGTGGGGGGGAGTGCCGCGCTGTTTGTGTGGCTGGTCATCCGGGCCCTGCGGTCGGCCGATCTCGAGCAGGATCTTGAATGGCGGTACGACGTCAATCGCATCAATGAACTCCGCCGGCATGACTGGGTCTACCGCGGGTTCTACCCGCTGGTGCAGTTGCTGGCCCGGCTGAATCGCGGAGTCTTCACCGACAGCCTGCCTGCCATTGGCCGCGAGATCCAGTCGGCGGGGCTCTCGCGCTTTTGGACCCCGGAGGAGTACCTCGCCCGGCTGGAGGTGGTGGCGCTCATGCTCTCCCCGGTCTTCGCCTGGCTGGGGCACCAGGCGATGGGGCCGCCGGGATTGATCATGGCGCTGGTCCTCACGGGGCTGACCGCGTGGCTGTTGCGGCGGCGGCTGGCGGCGAATTCGCGGCGGCGGCTGACCATGATCAAGCGGCGGATGCCCTTCTTGCTCGACCTGCTGACCCTGCTGATGGAGGCGGGCTCGACCTTCCTGCAGGCGCTCGAGCGGGCGGTGCAGCAGTTTGGCGATCACCCGATCGGACAGGAATTCGGCCGGGTGCTGTCCGAGATTCACATGGGGAAGGGGCGGGCCCAGTCGCTGATTGGCCTGCGCGAACGTCTGTCGGACGACGAGATCACGGCGATTGTGGGTTCGATTCTCCAGGGGGAGGAGCTGGGAACCCCGCTGGCCAAGATCTTTCGCACCCAGGCCGACGTGTTGCGACTGAAACGGACGCAGCGGGCCGAGACCATCGCCGGCGAGGCGGGGGTCCGCATGCTGTTGCCCGCCGTGCTCATTATGGCGGCCACGGTGCTGATCATCCTCGGGCCATTCGTGCTCGGCTTCATGTATGCCGACATTCTGGGGTAGACTGAGCACATGACCGCGACTGCCGAATTGACCGTTCAGGGGGGGCCCGATCTGGGGCGGGTATTCCCGCTCGTCGGGGATCGAACGCGTCTGGGCAGTGGGGCGGGGAATGAGGTCCAGTTGACCGACCCGCAGGTCGCCGAACACCACGCGACGCTCATCCAGCGGGAGGGGCGGTACGCGATCGTGACGACGCACCCCGGGGGGCTCGAGATCGATGGAGCGACCGTTCCCCCGGAACGCTGGATCTGGTTGCCCAACCAGTCGGTGATTCGCCTGGGGGGGCAGACCGTGCTGCGGTTCACGGCAGGCGATGCCGCAGCGACCAGCCCCGCCAGTGAAGACCCCGCTGTCGCCAGCGAGCCCCCGTCGGCATCGCCCGCCGAGGGAAGCGGTCGACCCAAGGCGCCGCGGGCGAGCAAGCCCAGGCGGGCGGTCGCGTCGGCCAGCCCGGCGGCCAGTGCGTCGGCCCCTTCCGCAGGTGAAGCCGACGTTGCGCCCGAGGCGGCCGAGGGGGCTCGCAATCGCAAGACGACCGACCGCATTCGCAAGACCGCGCGGTTTGTGACCGAGGGGCCCGGGGAGGCGCTGGTCCGGCAGGTCGAGGGGGGGCAACTGCCCGAACTGGCGTTGGCCGAGGGGGGAACCGCGGCCCGAGCCGAGGCCCCGAAAGCGGAATCAAACCCCTGGCTGCTCTATGGCGTGCTGGGGGCCAGCCTGCTGCTGACCGTGCTGCTGATCTTCCTGGATGCTCCTGCGGATACGAACCAGGCCCCCGACCGGCTGCTGGCCCGGCGGGAGCTGAAGGAGTATTTGGGGGGCGAAGAAGAGACGCTGGCACCGTACCAGTTGGCCCTGCGGCGGGCGTTGCAGGCCTCGGCCCGGGGCGATCGGACGGTGGAGCAGACCGAGTTGCGGCGGGTGCTGCGCATGATCCGCTCGGAGTCGAAAGAACGCACCCAGCGGTTCACAGGGCTGACGGGACGCCTCGAATACGAGTACGATGACCCTTCCCGCAAGAGTGATCGGCGTCTGGAAGAGCTGATCGGCGCCCTGCTGGCCGACCCTTAGGCCAAATCGAAGAGAAGATGAGCAGCCCTCAGCCCCACCCCCGCTACGAACTGGTCGACAAGATCGCCTCCGGCAGCTTCGCCACCGTCTACCGCGGTCGCGATCGCGAACTGGGGCGCGACGTCGCCATCAAGCAGATCCACCCCCAGTATCTCTCCGACTCCCGCCAGCTCGAGCGGTATTGGGGTGAGGCCCAGTTGCTGGCCAGCCTGCAGCATCCCAACATCGTGACCATCTACGACCTGGTCCGCGATCGGGGCTGGCTGATCATGGAGCTGATGCAGTCCGACCTCTCGCGCGTCGCCGGTCGACGCCAGATGGATCTCGACGCCCTCCGCACCGCCCTCGCCCATGCCCTCCGGGCGCTCAAGTTTCTGCACTCGCACGGCATCGTGCATGGCGACGTCAAACCCAGCAACCTGATGATCGACCGGCGGCGGCGGGTCAAGCTGGGTGACTTCGGCCTCGCCCGGCGGGTGGCCAACGAGACCGGCAGCCTGGTCCAGGGGACGGCGAAGTACATGGCCCCTGAGGTGGTCGCCCCCGAGTTTGGCGAGGTGGGCCCCGCGAGCGACCTGTACTCGCTCGGTTT
>CAIUHT010000872.1 GCA_903898975.1 uncultured Planctomycetaceae bacterium | reverse complement strand
GTTGACCGAGGGAGCAGGAGCAGGAAGAGGGAGACCGGAGGGTCGATCGGGACGTACAAAGAGCGTCCTGCGGCCCGGCTATTGACCAGGGCAGGTGTTGTGGAACGAGATGACGGGTTGGGGGGAACTCGCGTGGTGGCAGGACGGGAAACGCCCCCTCGAACGAGGGGGAAGCCGCCACGCGACAGCGGTAGGGAGAGGGGCCGCGAAGCCCGCCCCACGCGGTGGTGGGGCGGGCCCGTGGGAGCACGGGGGGTCAGCTCTTCTGTTCGAATTCGGCGTCGATCACGTCGTCGGGGTTCGGGCCCGACTGGGGAGCGGCGCCTGGTCCGGGTTGACCCGATTCCTGCATGTGCTTGGCGAAGGCCTGCGTGGCCTGCACCAGTTCTTCGACCGCCTGGTCGATGGCGGCGGGATCGTCGCCATCGGATTTCTGCCGAACCTTCAGGACCGCCGCTTCAATCGCCGTCTTCGAAGAGGCGTCGATCTTGTCGGAGTGTTCCTTGAGGAGTTTTTCGGTGTCGTAGGTGCGACGATGGGCCTCGTTGCGGGCTTCGGCCAACTTGCGTTTGCGGGCGTCCTCGTCGGCGTGCGCCTCGGCGTCCCGCTGCATCTTGTCGATCTCGTCCTTGCTCAGGCCACCCGACTGCTCGATGCGGACCTTCTGCTCTTTGCCGGTCCCCATGTCCTTGGCCAGCACGTTCAGGATGCCGTTGACATCGAGGCTGAACGCCACCTGGATCTGCGGGACACCCCGCGGTGCCGGGGCGATCCCCTCGAGGTTGAACTGCCCCAGGTGGCGGTTGTCGTTCGCCATCTTCCGCTCACCCTGGAAAACCCGCACGGTGACCGCGGTCTGGTTGTCGGCGGCGGTGCTGAAAACCTGCTTTTTCTCGGTCGGGATGGTGGTGTTCCGCTCGATCAGGACGGTCATCACGCCCCCTTCGGTCTCGATCCCCAGCGACAGGGGGGTCACGTCGAGCAGCACCACGTCCTTGACGTCGCCCGCGATGATCGCCCCCTGCACGGCGGCTCCCACCGCGACCACTTCGTCGGGATTCACCCCCTTGTGAGGCTCGCGGTCGAAGATCTTCCGGACCAGTTCCTGCACCTTGGGCACGCGGGTCGAGCCCCCCACCAGCACCACCTCGTCGATCTGCGACGGATTGAGCTTGGCGTCCTTCAGGGCTTTCAACACAGGTTCGCGGCACCGTTCGATCAGGCTATCGACCAGCCGCTCGAACTCTGACCGCGTGATCGACATCTGCAGGTGCTTCGCCCCCGTCGCGTCCGCCGTGATGAAGGGGAGGTTGATGTCGGTCGTCTGCGACGACGAGAGTTCCTTCTTCCCCTTCTCGGCCGCCTCGCGGAGCCGCTGCAGGGCCATGGGGTCCTTCCGCAGGTCGATTCCATTCTCCTTCTGGAACCGGTCGGCGATGTGATGGATCAGCGCCTCGTCGAAGTCATCGCCACCCAGGTGGGTGTCGCCGTTTGTCGAGAGCACCTCCACCACCTCGTCGCCCACCTCGAGCACCGAGACGTCAAACGTCCCGCCGCCCAGGTCGAACACGACGATCTTCTCGTCCTTCTTCTTCTGCAGACCGTAGGCGAGTGCCGCCGCGGTCGGCTCGTTGATGATCCGGTCGACTTCCAGCCCGGCGATCTGGCCGGCGTCCTTGGTGGCCTGGCGCTGGGCGTCGTTGAAGTACGCCGGGACCGTGATGACCGCCCGGTTCACCTTGTGCCCCAGGTAGCTCTCGGCGGCTTCCTTCAGCTTGCGGAGCACGTGAGCCGAGATCTCCTGCGGGGTGAACTGCTTGTCCCCCAGCTTGACCTTGACGTATTCGGACGCCCCCCCGGTGACCTCGTAGGGGACCATCTTCTCTTCGCTGGCGACCTCCGAGTGCCGGCGGCCCATGAACCGCTTGATCGAGTAGATGGTTCGCCGAGGGTTCGTCACCGCCTGCCGCTTGGCAGGATCTCCCACCAGCACATCTCCCTTGTCGGTGAAGGCGACGACGCTGGGGGTGAGGCGATTGCCTTCGAGGTTGGCGATGACCTTCGTCTCGCCCCCCTCCATGATCGCGACCACGGAGTTGGTGGTCCCCAGGTCGATTCCGACGATTGTTTCTCCGCGAGCAGCCATGAGGGACCTCCTCCTAGATTCCAAGGGTTTCCGCGATGCGGCTTCGCAGACAGGCGGGCCGAGTTCGACCCACCGACTCTGGCGGGCCACCAAGTGGCGTCCTCTGCGACGTAACTCCATGGAAGCAACGGGTGTGCCAATTGGGCGATTTTGTGGCTTCACCCCCGGACGGGCTGGTTCCAGTGCGGTTTCGCGAATTGTTTTCAGGGAATTCCACCGGCAGCCGACTCAGCTGGCTGCCAAAATGGCGGCATTGCAGTCGAGGGGTGGCGGGCGGGGTGACTGCCAAAAAGTGCAGGACGGGCCGACGGTGGAGAGATCGAGGGTTTGAAAGCCCTCTTTCGGCAGGGATTTGCGATCTGGTCCACGACCCGGCGGCAGTTGCTTGACACCTGCTCAGAGTGCCATTAAAACGCCGATTCTGTTGCGAGAACCCGGTCCAATTCCCTCTTGTCTGGCCGCTGGCGGCGGAAGCGGGTCCATGGCGAAAAAGACACCCAAGCCAAAACCTCCAAGCAAGCCGTCCGTCCGGTCGGCGGTGGCCCCCTCACGGTCGGCCGCTGGTGCAGGGGGGGGCAGTGGTG
>CAIUHT010000871.1 GCA_903898975.1 uncultured Planctomycetaceae bacterium | reverse complement strand
CGCCGCCCTGGAGGCGATCGGCTCCCGCCAGAAGGCCGCCATGGCGGCTCTCGCCGCTGCCGTAGAGCAGGTCAAACAAGCCACCGCCCGAGCCCAGCCCCAGGATATTGTCGATCTCCTCGTGACCGAGCCAGTCGTCCTGCGTGTTTTGCCCACGGAGACCAAATGAGCCACTCCCCCCGTTTCCACCAGACCTGCCCCGGTCCCCTCTCCCGTTCGGCGACGTCACGCCGAGGCCTGCTGCAACTGGCCCTGGGGGGGTTCGCCAGCCTGAGCCTGCCCGGGTTGCTCCGGCTGCGCGCTGCCCGATCGGTCCAGGCGGCAGAGAACTCCGGCGAGCGCACCGCGGTCATCATGGTCTGGCAGCCTGGTGGCTGTTCGCACATCGACTCGTATGACCCCAAGCCGAAGTCGGCCTCCGAGTATCGCGGCCCATTCCAGCCGATCGACACCAAGGTCCCCGGGCTGTCGCTGACCGAGCTGCTCCCCCGCCACGCCGCGATTGCCGACAAGTTCACCATCCTGCGGTCGATGAAGCAGACCGCAGGGGGGCATCCCGCCGGTTCGATGCAGCTCCTCTCGGGAGACCCCGATACTCGGGACAAGCCCAAGCCCCGGTACCCCGACTGGATGTGCATTGCGAACTACCTGCGAGCGCAGCAGGGCCCCCGCACCTCGCCCTTGCCCGCCTACGTGGGGGTCAACCCACCGCTCGAGTACAACGGGCCTGCCTACGTCGGCGAAGCCTTCTCGCCCTTCGTAGTCAGTGGCGACCCCAATCAGCCCAACTTCCAGGTCCCCAACATCGGCCTGTCCAATGCCGGCGAGGTCCGCCGCCTCGATCGCCGGGCGACCCTCCGTCAGAAACTCGACACCCTCGAGCGGGCCTTCGACCAGCAGCGCGAACTGTCCGCGCTGGATGAGTTCGAATCCCAGGCGATGACCCTGCTCACCAACCCCAAGGCGAAAGAGGCCTTTGACCTCACCCGCGAAGATCCCGCCGTCCGCGACCGCTACGGCCGCAATGCCTGGGGTCAGCAGTTGCTGATGTGTCGGCGACTCGTCGAGGCCGGGGTCGACATTGTGACGAGCCAGCTCTCCGGCCCCCTGTGCGGTCGCGTGGGCAACTGGGACGATCACGCCGTCAATCACAACGTCTTCGAGGCGATGAAGTTCCGAGCCAACGCCTGGGACCAGGCGGTGACCGCGCTGATTGAAGACCTGTATGAGCGTGGGTTGGACAAGCGGGTCCTGCTCTGCGTGACCGGGGAGTTCGGCCGCACCCCCCGCATCGAACACTCCCCGAGCACCGGTGGTGGCGATGCCAGTGCCCCGGCCGGGACCAAGCAACCCGGGCGCGACCACTGGCCACGCGCGTTCTCCAACCTCTGGGCCGGGGGAGGGATCCGCACTGGGCAGTTCATCGGGGCCACCGATGCCCGCGGCGAAGATGTGGTCGAACGGATGTGTGGTCCCGGGGACTTCCTCGCGACCATTTATCACCACCTCGGCATCGACGCCCCCAGCACGCTCATCAAGGACTTCTCCGGCCGCCCGACACCGGTGGTCGATCATGGCCGCCCGATCCCTGAATTGATCGGTTGACCCACTCCCAGCTGGCACGCTGCCAGCTGTTCCAGGTCCAGTGAACCGACGCGCCAGCCCTGATTCGGCCAACCTGCCGGGTCAGGGCTGTTCGTTTGATGGAGCCCGATTTCGCAGCCAGCTTTCTATCTCTTCCGTTTTCAGGCCGGTCCCCGCGTGGCGCGTTTCGGGCGCGGCAAAGAGCTGGCATGGCTACTTGACCGATTCGTCCACCCAGATGATTGAGCTATGTCTTCAACGGGCGTAAGTTGAGCAGACTGGGGACGCCATTGCCTCTCTCGATTTCGAAGATAAGCTTCTCGACCAGTTCGATCAGGGAGCTTGCGATTGGAGGGCTGAAGCCTGGTCCCGAGAAATCCCACCAGAACAGGATGGGGCGATTTAGATAAAGTGGCTTTGGGTCTAGAAACAGGTACCCATAACCCAAAAAGTCGGCGATGGGTAACCAACTGCGGGAAAGGGAGACTTCCCGAGAGAGGTACGGCACAGCATTGGCGTTCGCTTCGCTCAATGGACCACAGTCCCCGTACTCCTCAAGAGACTTCCAGGCTTCAAGCATTTGGGAAGTTGAAAGAAACCGCATCTCTCCACACAAACCCCGGCCTTGCCTGGCTCCATCTCCATTCATGGCGCGCAGAAAATCAGCGAGATCAGCAGGGAGAGTCCAACCTGTCTCATCCATGAGAGTTCGAAGCTCGTCCGGGGTGGCCCCCGGGGGAAGAGGAGGGGGTGAGCCCACTTCCCCTCTTGCCCGGTGGACAAGGTTGTTCAGGTATGCCAGCTTTTGAGGGAACATCAAAGAATCCAGTGGCGGGACCACTTGCTCGACTGGCTGCGGCTTGATGGAAGACTTTGGAACGAAATCCTTCAAGCAGCGACCAGGAAAGGCCCGAAAAAGGGGGCCCGAAGGAGGGGGTATTCTACTTTTTGGGTGTCCCCTTTTAAGAAAAACCAGAATGCTCCCCGTGTTTGACCCAGGCCTGGCCCGCCTGCTGGCTCAATCCGTCACCACCGTGGACCAGTCCCCAGACCAGGGAGCCGAGGTTGACGGCTCCCTGGTCTGGTTGAACTCAGTAGAGGGGGCCTGGTCAGGCGGTCCCTCCAGGCGGGCTACTTGCGTCGCCGGGCACCGACGGCAAACAGGCCCAAGCCAGCCAAACCGGCCAGCACCAGGGTGGAGGGCTCGGGCACAGCGGGGGGAGCCGGGGGCTGGGTTTTCGTAACGGGGATGACGGCGCCGACCTGGTTGCCCGTCACACCATCGATGGTGTACTGGAAGGTTGATTGGTAGTCGCCATAGCCGAGGACGTTCCTGTTGGCGTTCCCGCTAACCCCAAAGGTTTTGAAGTTATTGATGGTCATGGTGGAGAGAGCGGTCGAATCCACGAGGCCACTGGTGGTACCCGCCGCATCCCCGGCATAGGGGAACGACCAGGGGGCATTGAACCAGCCGTTGGTCGAGGCACCATTCCCGGAGTCGTAGGTGGTGGTCAACGTGGGGGTGCGAGTCAGAGAGACCGTCCCCGCAACTCTTGCCTGAAAGGCGCTAATCAAGGTCCATGTTCCTGCGGGCAGGGTCTTTTGATTGGCAGTCCCCGTGGCACCGGAGATTGTGTTGCTTGTGGGGGAGGTCCCCGTGGCGTACCGGAAGGGGCCTGGTGTTGTGTGGGCGACGTTCGTGTTTCCGGTCGTGTAAGAGAAGTTGAACAGGGAGATGTTCAGGCCACGCGGGTCGAGCTGCAGTTGACCTGTGGTGATGTTGAAATAGGCGACGGCACCATTCTGTCCCTCCCAGCCGGTGGTCGTCGAGCGGACCGGGAGTGCTGCCCCCGTGGCGACGTACTCCCAGGTCAGATTGCTCGGAGTCGAACCCGAGATGAGGTTGTTGTAATTCGTCGTCGAAGGGGCATTGAACATGGCTGCCGAGCCAGATTGAACGCCCAGGCCAAGAATGGCCACAAGACTCCACAGATGCAGTTTCATCAGGTGTCACTTCCCAAACGGTGCTATTGGTCGCCGGTCAATCGGCTTCGATTACAGGCCCGGAGACACAAGGGAGATGTTGTAGTCATCTTTGGGGTGGTGGACAACTGTCTGTCCGGGCGGGACGTTGGCGACCGCACATTTCGAATTCGCGCGAGGCGGCCTGTCGACCCGCAGAGGGCCAAGGGACTCGATTCTGCGGCTGGCGTTGGGGGGGGCATTTGCCGCTGGATGAGCGGGCAGAACGCGAGAGCCCAAAGACCAATCGGTCCGAGCAGGCCCCTGGTTCGAACGCGACAGATCGTGCTCAGCACGGCCCGGGATTCGGCCTGGAACAATCTGGCAAGGGGGTCACCGGGGAAAACTGCCTCGGGGCCCGCCCCGGTCACCCTGGGGGATGTCAACACCCGCGAAGAATCCTCCACGAATCGCCACGCGAGCCGGCCCGGCACCTCACTGCGGAGCGCGGCCAGCGTCTGGACCATGCTCGTTGACTGTTCCACCGGACAGGTGATCGTGAGCGCAAAGATCGGCCAATCCCACGGGCGTACGCGGCAGGAAATTAGCCCACTCAGCGTTTCCTGCATGGCGTTGACGGCAATTCCCGCGATCGCCGCGAGCGGTAAATCGCTCACCCCCAGGCCAGCAGTGGAGCCCTTCGCTGGCTGTCGGTGACATCCAGCCTCACTTTTCCTGTCTCAATGCCTCCGCGAAGGGGGCCGCATCGAGTCCGGGCCGCATCCGTGCTCGCTCCTTGGCAGCGGCCCCTCGAGGGACCACCGGATGTCATTCCACTGACGATGGGGGCCGTAGATCAAGGTCACCTGGACTGCGTGCTCGAACCGGCAAGAAATTGGAAGGGGAGGGATCGTGTCGGGACGATGGGAGAGTGCGGAATGGGGATGATTTGTTCCGCGCGACAGGTATCGCTGACCGATCTCATTGATCACCAACGCGAGGCTGGGCCTGGTGGCTCTGGGCCTGTTGGCGGATCGCAGATCGGAGTCAGCAGTGGTTCTTAAGCGATCATTTCCGTCGGCTTTTCACCCCGCCCGGACCTTGGTGGATCGCGACTCCAACGGCCGAGGGTAGCTGCTCAGGTCACGGATGTGAGGACGGTGTGAGTGGTCTGCACCCTCTGGTCGCCCCGCTTGACCGTCGTCGATTCTGTTCGATAGCATCCCCCCCAAACAGTCGCGAATTCATCGCAGGACTGGCCGGGAGCACCACAAGCATGAGTTCGTCAGTGAGTTGGCAGGCGTTCCAATCGCGCCTGGCTTGTCCCGCGTGCGGGGGAACCCTGGGGCAATCGACTGGGATCCTGCGATGCTAGGGGTGTGGCGAACAGTACCCGATTATCTCGAACGGGGAACTTCCGGTCCTGATTCCGAAGCAGTCTGAGCTGGCTCCTGCGGTTCCCAGCTATCTCAGCTGGACACGGGTCGGAGAGAAGGGGCTCCGAAAGAAGGGATACCGTGAAGTCCGGCGCCTGCCTCCGACCAGTATTCCCCGAATCGCCCAGGCCCAGCGCGAAGCTTTCCTGAAGCAGATCGAGGGGAAGTGGGTCCTCAACATTGGCGCAGGATTTCGCACCATTTTGTCGGGCGATCACTGGGTCAATCTCGATATCTCCCCGCACAACAACGTGGACATCATCGCCGATGGGCACTTCCTTCCCTTTAAAGACGGGAGTTTCGACGCGGTCACCAGCAACAGTGTCTTCGAGCATCTGAAAGATCCCTTTCGTGTTGCTGCTGAGGTGAAACGCATTCTCAAGCCGGGGGGGCTCGTTTGGTGCGATGTCCCGTTTTCTTACCCGGTCCACGGGTCCCCGCACGATTTTTTTCGCTACACGCTGGGGGGGCTCAAGTCGATCTACGCGGGTCTTGAGCCAGTAGACATGGGGCCGACCAAGGGGCCGTTCGCCTCGATCGCCCGGTTCGGTGAAGTGGCCGCGGATACGCTCTTTCCGGGATCCCTTGGGTTTGCGTTCCGGTGGGTCATCGCCTGGTCGCTGTTCGGATTCAAGTTTCTCGATCCCTACATCGTCCGCAAGAATCCCGACGCGGGGACAGCCTTCTATTTCCTCGCCCGAAAGCCCGAGACAGCGAACTGAGCAGCTCCCGTTGGCTCTGAAGCAGATGTGACTTGTTTGGGGTTGCCAGCCGAGCGGCTTTGCCAGCTCACTGAAAAGACTGCCGGGGTCGAACTTCGGCTGTTGTCCATTCTCCAGAGTTGTCAAAGACACGTTGAGTTCGACCAATTCCAGGCGTGGAGCCAATCATCTGGCTCGCCACGCTGAGCAGCGCAACCCCCAACCGGTCAAGATGTCGGGTCGCGGCCGGGGATTCGTTGATCAATCTCTGGCGGTCACCACCCCTCAATTGGGCTTCAAGCGGGGGTGGCTGCCACCTGGTTTCTCGACCGCATTCGCCGACAGGATCGGCCCGATCGGGCTGGGTGAGTGATGCGTCGATCTGACCGAAGCTGCGCCGCAGTGACGGGACCCGGGGGACCACCGCACTGGACCAGGGCCGGGGACCGCCCGGCACGCTGATCCGGCCGCCTTGTCGTTGATCCCTGTCACCCCGGACCCACACTCGGGGGGAGATCGGCTGGTGGATCGATTCGTCAGTGCGGCCGACTGCCACCACCGGTGGATACACTGGTTCCCGCCCGCGCGAGATTCAATTCTGAAGGGATTGTTTAAAGCGCGATCAAAAGAGCCCGCCTCGTCGAACACCATTCGAGCGGAGGGGGCATCTCAATCCCATACATATCGCGTCGAATTCCACATCGCCCTTCCAGAGCATTCGCCGAAACGCACAAGGCGTTCGCGGGAATCACGTCCGGTGCGGATGGAATCAGACAATCCCTTCAGGATTGGTTTCGCGTGGGTGCGGTCACCCCAGGTATCCACCTGCGGTGGCTACCTGGAGCCAGCGTAGAGTTCCCCTGCAGGGAACGCACGCTGGGGGTCAAATTCAGGCCCGGGGATGAGGGCCGATGGGCGTGGTGGCTGAACGCGTTGTGTGACAGTATCTCGAATTCCCAACCGAGCATCCCTCGGGGTGAATCTCGAGGCACGTCCAATTGCACTCCCTCGAACACGTTCTGGCCGACAGCGTCCAGCGTCCAGCGGGACAAGTCCCACTCGACATTCGTCGAAACAGGGGCGGGGTGGCCGCGCCTCTCCATGCGGGATTCCTCGGCGACGACTTGAACCGGGAGCCGGTCGTGGACCTTCCGGTATCCAAATCCCCCCCCTCAACTCGTCGATCTCCACCGCTGGCTCATGCCCGAAGATCCAAGACTGGTAAAGAGTTGCGCAGTATTGGTCTT
>CAIUHT010000870.1 GCA_903898975.1 uncultured Planctomycetaceae bacterium | reverse complement strand
CGGCGCGGGCTGGGGCGGCGTTGTGCGAGAAGTGGCCTGGCCTGGAGAGCTTCACCAGTGCCGTCCGCGCGACAGCCCCCGGAAGCGACTGACAAAAACCGGCCACTCATGCGGCCGTAATTGCCCCTTGTGGCGTCGAAACATTAGACTCCCCACGCCCCCGGCTTGCTGGCCGGACTGGGGCGGTTTCCGCTTCGCCTGTTCGCGAGATTCTCCGCATGCTTACCCGCCGTCACCTGCTGCAGTCGGCCGCGCTGGCCGCCTGTTCGTCGCTCCCCTTCACCCGCTCGGTTCAGGCGGCGGCCAATGAGCGGCTGACGCTGGGATTCATTGGGGTGGGGACGATGGGGCGGTCGCACCTCAACGGGTTTCTCGGTCGGGGCGACGTGGAAGTGGTCGCCATCTGCGACGTGGTCGCCGAGCGGACCCGCAGCGCGGTCGAAATGGTCGAGGGGCGGTACGCCGAGCGAAAGAAGAGCGGCGAGTTCCGCGGTGTGCAGGGATTTGTCGATTTCCGTGAACTGCTGGCGTCGCCCGGTCTCGACGCGGTGGTGATCGCCACGCCCGACCACTGGCATGTGCAGCCCGCCATTCTCGCCGCCCGGGCGGGCAAGCACATCTACTGCGAAAAGCCCCTGACCCACCACATCGCCGAGGGCCGGCAACTGGTGAACGAGGTCGCGCAGGCGAAGATCCAGTTTCAGACCGGGAGCCAGCAGCGGAGCGAGTTTGGCGGGCACTTTCGGCGGGCGGTCGAGTTGATCTGGAACGGACGGATTGGCAAGGTGCTGCGGGTGCGGATTGGCGTGGGAGCGGCGGCGAAGCCGTGCGATCTCCCGGCCCAGGAGGCTCCTCCCGGAACCGACTGGGAGCGGTGGCTGGGGCCGGCCCCGGCACGACCCTACAACGAGGTGTTGTGTCCGAAGGGAGTGCACGGGCATTACCCGGCGTGGCGGAACTACCAGGAATACGCCGGCGGGGGGCTCGCCGACATGGGGGCCCATCATTTCGACATTGCCCAGTGGGCGCTCGAGATGGATGCGAGCGGTCCGGTGCTGATTGTGCCTCCCGAGAATCCGCAGGCCGACGCGGGGCTTCGTTTCCGTTACGCCAACGGGATCGAAATGATCCACAACGAGTTCGAGGGAGACCGCAAGGCCGACTGCGTGTTCGAGGGGACCGAGGGGATGATCCTCGTCAGCCGGTCGGGCATTCGCACGCTGCCCGAGCAGTTGCTCGATCAGCCGCTGCCCGACAACGCCCGACGGGTTCCCGAATCGAACAACCATCATCAGAACTGGCTCGACGCCATTCGGGGGAAGGGGACGCTGCTGTGTCCCGCCGAGGTCGGGCACCGCTCGGCGAGCATCTGTCACCTGGCGAACATTGGCTATCGGCTGCGGCGGCCGCTGCAATGGAACCCGGCCCGCGAGCTGTTCATCCAGGATCCCGACGCCGACCAGCACCTGGTGCGGGCCCCGCGCGAAGGCTGGAACCTGGTCGCGGCGAAGTAACGGCCACGCCCCACGAGCGATGCCGCGATCGCCGACCAATCAAGCCGATCGTCTCGATCGGCCCAGTCGAGTCAGCGGCATCGTGTCGGTTGAATCGTGGGCTGGGCCGGTCCGCGCGTTTCACTGGCGGCGTGCCCGCAGGTGTTCGGGGGCTGCCCCGATGGCCCGCGCTCAGCGCCCAGCCCGTTGCGTGCATGTGGACGCCGCGCGCGTCCGGCTCTCAAATTCATCGTCCGCTGCTCATTCTGTTCTGGACCTGACCATGAGTTTTGTCGGCCTGCGGATGTCGCTCCAGCGTCGGTGTGTCTTGGGTGTGTGGGCAGGCCTGCTGCTGGGGGGCTGCCTGATCCGCACGGTCGCCGCTCAAGGACCCGAGCCGCAGGTTTACAACAGTCGCATCGAGCCCCACTGGATTGGAGAGACAGCCCGCTTCTGGTACCGCCGCCAGGGACCGGGGCAGACCCGGGAGTTCTGGCTGGTCGATGGGCGGGCTGGGACGCGTCAGCTGGCGTTTGACCATGCGGCATTGGCCAAGACGCTGAGCACGCAGCTCAAACGCGACGTGACCGCCGACCGGCTGCCAATCGACTCGCTTGAGTGGTCTCCCGACGGCAGCACTGTCGATCTGCGGGGCGACGGTGTGGCCTTCCGCCTGCTGCTCTCTGATGGCACGCTGTCGCCACTTCCTCCCCCCGAGCCCCTCTCGCTGCCGACCGATCTGCCCCCCCGCCCCTCGCGACAGCAGGGGCCCGAGACCGAGATTCGCTTCCGCAACGTGCTGAAGGAAGAGATCGAACTGTTCTGGCTCGAAACGGGGGGCGGTCGCCGTTCTTACGGCCGGGTCGCCCCCGGGGCCGAGCACGCCCAGCACACCTTCGCCGGACATCGCTGGCTGGTCCAGACGGTGGGGGGCCGCGTGGTGGCGGTGGTGGAGGGACGTCCCGAACCGGGCCTGGCCCTCATCGATGGCCAACGCCCTCCCCGCAACGACGCTCCCCCCGATCGGCGCTCGGGTCGCCGGGGCGACGGTGGCCCACCTCCGACCTCCGTCCCTTCTCCGGACGGTCGGCTGGAGGCGGTGGTCCGCGACCATCAGCTGGTGTTCCGCGTCCTGGCCGATCAGTCGGAATGGCTGGTGACCACCGATGGCTCGGCGGCCGAATCGTACACCCGCGACGCCGTTCGGGCCCGGGCGGTCGAGATGAATTACAACGCTCCCGACTGGCCGGCGTCCCTGCCCGAAGTCTACTGGTCGCCCGACAGTCGCTTCGCCCTCGCCATTCGCACCCGCGCGGTGCCCGAGCCCAAGGTCACGCTCGTGGAATCGACCCCCCGCGATCAGTTGCAGCCCAAGGTTCACACCTATTCGTACATCAAGCCGGGCGATCCCATTCCCCTCCGGCAGGTGCGGCTGTTCGATCTGTCTCAGCCCGCCCCCGTTCCCGTGGCCGACGAACTGTTCCAGCAGCCCTGGCAGATCGATCAGTTCGAGTGGCGCGCCGACAGCCGCGAGGTCAGCTTTGTGTACAACCAGCGCGGCCACCAGGTGCTGCGGCTGATCTCGCTCGACCCCCTGACGGGGCAGGCCCGGGCGGCGATCGACGAGACTGCGCAGACCTTCATCGACTACTCGGGCAAGTACCACCTCACCCGCTTCGCCGACCAGGGCGAGGCGCTGTGGATGTCGGAGCGGGATGGGTGGAACCACCTGTATCTCTGCGACACGGCGAGTGGTCAGGTCAGGCAGCGGGTGACCCGGGGGGAATGGGTGGTCCGCCGGGTGGAGCGGGTCGACGCGCAGGCCCGGCAGGTGTGGTTCTGGGCCAGTGGCGTCGTGGCGGGGCAAGACCCGTATTACCTGCACCTGGGGCGGGTTGGGTTCGATGGTGCGGGGCTGACCTGGCTGACCGCCGGCGATGGAACCCACGCGGTGCAGTGGTCACCCGATCGGAACTTCCTCATCGACAGCTGGTCGCGCGTCGATTGGCCGGGCCAGCATGTGCTCAGGCGGGCCGACACGGGCGAGCAGGTCTGCGAACTCGAGCAGGCCGATGCCCGGGAATTCGCGGCGGCGGGAATCCGCTGGCCAACGCGGTTCGTGGCCCCCGGTCGCGATGGCCAGACCCCCATTCATGGCATCCTGCACTGGCCCACCACTCCCATTCCGGCGGGCACGCGGGTGCCGGTGATTGAGCAGATCTACGCGGGGCCGCACTCCAGCCATGTGCCCAAGGCGTTTCAGCCGCGGTATGGTTCGCGCGATCTGACATCCCGCGGCTTTGTGGTGGGGCAGATCGACGGAATGGGAACGGGCGATCGTTCGAAGGCGTTTCACGACGTCTGCTGGCGCAACCTGGCCGACGCGGGCTTCGCCGACCGGATTGCGTGGTGGCGGGCGGCGGCGCAGAAGTTTCCCGAACTCGATCTCGAGCGGGTGGGAATCTACGGGGGCTCGGCAGGGGGGCAGAACGCCCTGGGAGCGATGCTGTGGCACCCCGAGTTCTACAAGGTCGCGGTCGCCGACTGCGGCTGCCACGACAATCGACTCGACAAGATCTGGTGGAATGAGCAGTGGATGGGCTGGCCAGCCGGGGGGCATTACGTCGAGCAGTCGAACGTGACGCAGGCCCACCGGTTGCAGGGGGCGCTGCTGCTGGTGGTGGGGGAACTGGACCGCAATGTCGACCCGGCCTCAACCCTGCAGGTGGCCGACGCGCTGGTGCGGGCCGACAAAGACTTTGACCTGCTGCTGATTCCGGGGGCGGGGCACGGTGCCGCCGAATCTCCCTACGGCCGCCGCCGCCGAGCCGACTTCTTCACTCGGCACCTTTTGGCCAAGTGAGTCGACTGGCCATGTGGGGCGACTGGCAACGCCGCCGCAATCCGCGCGACGCGTTAAGTGCGCCGATCGACTTTTTGGACGCTCCACTCGGTTCGGCTCAGGGGAACCCCTCTTGACCGGCAGTGGGGGAATGGGGTACGAACCCCGCCCCCATGACCCTCATCGACCGCTACCTGCTGGGCCGGTACTGCTACGTGTTCACCATCGCGTATACGGCCTTGTTCGGGCTGTATTTCGTGATCGACGTGTTCACGAACGTGGGCGATTTCCTGGACATGCCCGGCGGGATGGGGACGGTGGTGGTGGAACTGCTCCGGTATTATTCGTACCGGGCGGTCGCGTTTTTTGGGGCGATTGGCGGGTCGCTTGAAGTGATTGCCGCCATGACCGCCCTGGCGCTGATGCAGAAAAACGGCGAGCACTACCCCATCATCGCCGCGGGAATCCCGACGTACCGCATGGTCCGCCCCCTGCTGGTGGGAGCGGTGTTGGTGAATGGATTGCTGGTGTTGAACCAGGAACTGGTCATTCCCCGCATCGCCCTGCAGTTGCAGCAGAATGCCGGCAGCACGGGAGACACCAGTGCCGAGATTGAGCCCGCCATCGACTTCCTGGCCGACATCTCGATCGCCGGGCGGCGGCTGAACCTCAAGCGGCGGTCGATCGAGGGGGCGGAATTTGTGCTCCGCGAGACCAAGGTGGCCACGTCGCTGACCCCCATCGTGGCGGCCGAGGCGATCAGCGTCGAGCGGACCGCCGACCAGCCCGCTGGCTGGCTGCTGCGGGGGACCTCGGTGAAGGTGTCCGAACTCCCCCTGACGAAACTCGGACGACAGTTGATTGTGGCGGGGACCGAACCCGGGACCTTGTTTGTGCGGACGGATGTCACGTTCGATCAACTGCATAACCGCGACAGCAGCGTCGATTATCTCGCGACCAGCGAACTGGTGCAGCGGGTGCAAAATCCAAGTTTCAGCCGACGGAGCGTGCACAGCCTCAGCCTGGCCCTGCACAATCGCCTGACCAAGCCGATTTTGAATCTCGTGGTCCTGATGGTGGGAGTCCCCTTTATTGTTCGTAAAGAGAGCACGTCGCTGTTGCGGAACGTGGCGGCTTGCTCGATTGTGCTGGGGGTGATGTTTGCGGGGAATGAAGTCTGCAGCTACCTGGCGAAGGTGCACCTGCTCAGCCCTGAGCAGTCGGTCTGGCTCCCCATTGTGGGCTGGGGAACCTTTGCGGCGTGGACCACCGCGCTGGTGAAGACCTGATGCAGGGCTGTGCAAGTCCACAGCGCAGCACAGCCACGTTGAGACCAGTACAAAAACCGGGGTGACGCCGCCCCTCCACGACCGGACTGACCAGGGCGGACACCACGTTCAGGGAATTTCAGCGGGACGTGTTGAGAAGATTCCGGCCGTCGGTCGGCATGATGCGCTCAGGCCTTCCTCTCTCCGTTACGACTGGGTTGTCGGGGCTGAGGGCGGGGTTTAGATTCGGGCCGGCCTGACTCTGCTTCAGCCCTCGAGTGGCCCATGACTGTCCAGCCTGCCGGCAACTACTACGACAAATACCACACGAAGAATCCGATTGCCCGTCGGATCATGCAGGGGTTCTTGTCGCAGTTCTCGAGCCTGATTGTGCGGCAGCCCGAGCGGGTCGCGGTCGAGGTGGGCTGCGGTGAAGGGGAGTTGTGCATGATCATGGCTCGAGCCGGCTTTCGGGGCGAAGGCTACGACATTGCGCCCGAGGCGATTGACGAGGCCCGTCGGCGGACCGCGGCGGCGGGGCTGTCGATTCCCTTCGAAGAGAAGCGAATCGATGAATTGCCCGGCCGGGTGAGAGCCCCGCGCCTGGTCTGCTACGAGGTGCTGGAGCACATCGACGACCACGAGGCGGCACTCGACCAACTGGGGGCGATGGCCGGTCCGTACTTGTTGGCCAGCGTTCCGAACGATCCGTGGTGGCGGGTGCTGAATGTGATTCTGTGGAAGTGCTTGTGCAGCCTGGGAAAAGCTCCAGGGCATGTGAATCACTGGTCTTCGGCAGGATTCCGGTCGTTCCACGAACTCCGCTTTCCGATTGTCGAACAGCGCAAACCACTTCGCTGGATGATGGCTCTTTGCAAGGTGAATTGAGATGAACAAGGGACCCGAGGCCACTGTGAACCAGGAAGTCCAAGGACTGCTTTCGCCCTGGATTCGAAACCTGCGTCTGCGTTGTGTTGGTAGCAAGATCGAGCCCGGCACGGTCGTACTGGACCTGGCCTGCGGGGCGGGGTCTTTATCGAAACATATTCCGTCATCGTGTCGGTACTTTGGTGTCGATCGGATTCCGTTCAAAGAAGTCGGTCTGGCTGACATGCCAGCCAACTGCCAGCTGCTGAATGCAGAACTGGGGGACCCCAATACTCCAGCCCGCATTCTCGACTGGATCGGAACGCGTCCACAGGTCATTACCATGCTCGCGTTCCTGGAGCACTTGAAGGACCCCGCAGCGGTCATTCAGACCTACTCTTCACTGCTCGCACCTGGGGGCCGCTTATTGGGAACAACCCCGCACCCGATCGGGCGCCGCCTCCATGATAGCCTCGCACGGATCTACCTGTGCAGTCGGGACGGTGCCGATGAACACGAATCCTTTCTCGGCCGCGGAGACCTTGAACGAGTTGCGCGATCCGCAGGAGGCTCGCTGACAGGCTACTCGCGATTCTTGTTTGGACTTAACCAGTTCTTT
>CAIUHT010000869.1 GCA_903898975.1 uncultured Planctomycetaceae bacterium | reverse complement strand
CGCCGCAGTTCTTCCGCGACAGGCCGCCCCACAATCCGCGCCATCTGTTCGAACGAAATGTTCTGGTCGTGCCCCGACTCCTCCTTGGTGGCGGGGGTGAAGATTGGTTCGGGAAGGCGGTCGCATTCGCGAAGCCCGGCAGGCAGCGCGATGCCGCAGACGGTCCCGTCCTGGCGATATTCCTTCCAGCCCGAGCCCGCGAGGTAGCCTCGGACAACACATTCGACGGGATAGACCCGCGCCTTCCGTACCACCATCGAGCGGCCCACCAGCGATTCGACATCGGTCCCGGCGGGGAGGTCGAGCGCGCGGGGGTCGAGCCCCAGCAGGTGGTGGCGGACCGGGAGCCGGGCGAACCACAGGGCCGACAACCCGGTCAACACCCGTCCCTTGTCCGGGATGCCGTTGGGCATGACCCAGTCGAACGCGCTGATGCGGTCGGTCGCGACAACCAGCAGGCGATCGCCGAAGTCGTAAACATCACGGACTTTGCCACGGCGGGGTTCCCTGCCGGGCAACACGGTTTGCAGAAGTGGTTCGGACATTCGCGGGGTGTTTAAGCGGGGAGGAGTGCAGGATGCCCGCAGGGGGCAAAGAATTGGCAAGCAGGCAGGTGACCAGCCACGAGCCTCTGAGCCAGGACCGCCGGACCGCTTCCCAAGAGAACCGTCGCAAGGGGGTCAAAATCAGCGGGATCACAGGCCGCAGTGTCACCTGCAGCAGTGTCACCTGCAGCAGTGTCGAACTCAATGAGGCTGAATTCAGTGGGCCGGGAACTGTTCGCCCCATGGATCCGAGCCACGGTTCGGCGCAGCCCGCGTCGGTGGTGCGGGAATGCGGCAGACGCGTGGCCGACCACAGCGGCCTGCCACTGCCGAGGGGACCATGGCAAGCGAGTCATGACTGGGGATTGGAATTGGCCGCGGGTCCACTCCCCCGGGGGGCATGATAGTTGGGCTGGCCGCCCCAGCCCAGCTTGCGATGCAGCGTCGCGTAATAACTGCTGCCGGGGAACTTGACCATCTGGAAGGCGACGGGAGCCTGGGTGACCTCGACCAGTTCATCGGCCTCGAGCGGCCTGCGGATCTGGCCGTCGATGACCAGCGTGGTCCCGGGCGGGGCCTCGGGAACCCGCAGGCAGAACCGCGAGCGGGCACTGTCGACCAGCGGGCGGTTCGTGAGCGTGTGCGGACAGATGGGGGTGATCACAAAGGCGGGCAGATCCTGCCGGAGAATCGGTCCCCCGGCCGACAGATTGTGGGCTGTGGACCCAATGGGGGTGCAGATCAGCACCCCATCGGCCGAGTAGGTGGCGACCGGTTCATCGTTGATGCTGAGTTCGATGTCGATCATGCGGAGCGAGCCCCCGGCCGAGATGGCGACCTCATTGAGCCCGAGGAACTCTTCGCGGATGTGTCCCGTGGCGTGCACAACCCGGCAGCGGTACATGAGGTGCGAGACCACGTGAAACTCGCGGCGGATAAGACGTTGAATCTGCCCGGTAAAGGCCTCGGGGGTGAGGTCGGCGAGGAACCCCAGGCGACCATGATTGACCCCCAGCACGGGAATCTGACGTTCGCCCAATTGCCGGCAGGCGCGGAGGATGGCACCGTCGCCCCCCAGCACAATCGCGAGTTCCGCGTCGAACTGGGCTAGATCCTGCTGGCCGTCCCGATCGATGACCACGGGGACCAGTTCGGGATGCCGGCGCAGCTGCGCTTCGAACTCCGACCACGCCGAGTTGACCCGGGCAGAGCGCCGGTCGGCGAGGACCAACAACCGCAGGGGGCGGGGCTGCATAAGACGGAGGGGAAGTGGCGGATGATCACCGGGAACTTGAACCGGGGATGTTTGAGTGTCACCCCCGTGACGTAATTACTATCGCGATCGCGCTGGCGGGGCAATTGGCCAGCGAGATAAAACACAAACCGACAGCCAGTGGCCAAGGGCTGACTGTTCCGAGGTGGTACGTTATCATGAAGTCCGTAGGAGGGCCTCTCTGGTGGCCCAGATGCAACGCGCCCGGCTGGGACGCGG
>CAIUHT010000868.1 GCA_903898975.1 uncultured Planctomycetaceae bacterium | reverse complement strand
TTCCTCCCGTTCTAGCTGGCCGATTGACTGAGGTAGAGCCCCCGGCGCGCGAAGGTGTGCTGGGGGCTCTTTTCGTTTATAGGTGCCAGCCGCTCCGCCAGCCGCTCGGCCAGGTTGCTCCGCCAGCCGCTCCGCCAGCCGCCCCGCCAGCCGCCCCGCCAGCCGCTCGGCCAGGTTGCTCCGCCCCGAGCCCAACACAGCCTACGGAAAAGAGACAACCGAATAGCAAATGGTATACAGGCCCCCCCCGGGTATACATTGGGTCCCCGGTGTACACATGGGGGGTTCATGACCGTGCGGGCTGCCCACATATTTTGGGTTGCATTACGCATATGGAACTCGGGACAATCAGGCTATGGCAGACAAGGCCGATAGGAGCGACTACCACCGCCGCTACGAGCAGGAGAAGCGGGACGATGCCCGGGACATCGGACCTCCCCCAGGGTGCGTCAATCGCGAGCGTAGAGCGCGTGGCAGGGATGATCTTGCGTCGTTCCTGAAGGGGTACTTTCCCCAGGCGTTTCCTCTGCGTTGGTCGAAGGATCACTTAAAGATCATCGAGGCGTTGCAGGTCGCGATTACTGAGGGCGGGCTGTTTGCGATGGCCATGCCCCGTGGTTCTGGGAAGACCACGATGTCGGTTCGGGCTGCTCTGTACGCGATGCTGTACGGGTATCGGCAATTCGTCTGCCTGATCGGTGCTTCGGAGCCTGCCGCCAAGTCTCTGCTGCGAACTGTCCAGGACGAGCTCAGATTCAACGATCTTCTGGCCGAGGATTTTCCCGAGGCGTGCCACAGCCTGCGTGCTCTTGAGGGCGAACCGCGTCGGTGCAAGGGGCAGAGCATCAACGGGATCCGCACAGATACGCTTTGGACCGCCCAGCAGGTCAGGTTCCCCAACATTCCGGCTGAATTTGAGTCACATTGCCGTGGCGCGGTGGTTTCGGTGGCCGGGATTACCGGGGCGATTCGTGGTCAGCAGATGACGCGGTACGATGGAGCGGTTCTTCGCCCAAATTTCGTCATTCTGGACGATCCGCAGACTCGGGAATCTGCCTATTCAGAGACACAATGTCGATTTCGCGAGCAAGTTGTCTCTGGGGATGTGCTTGGTATGGCAGGCCCAGGGGTCAAGGTCAGTGCGGTCATGCCATGCACGGTGATTCGGCAGGATGACCTCGCAGATCGGCTGCTTAACCGCAAGATGCACCCGGACTGGAACGGGGTGAAGACCAAGTTGGTGTATTCGTTCCCCACGAACGAGAAGCTGTGGGATGAATACCGGCTCATTCGTGCTGAGGGGATGGCGGCGGGGGATCGAGGGAAGGGGGCGACGGATTACTACGCTGCGAATCAGGAGGCGATGGACAAAGGGTCCGTGTGTGCCTGGGAGCAGCGGCACAATCCTGACGAACTCAGCGCGATTCAGCACGCGATGAACTTGCGTCTGCGGGATGAGAGTGCGTTCTTTGCCGAGTATCAGAACGAACCTGTCGATGAGCGGCCCGATGACAGCGATTTGCAGTCGTCCGATGAAATTTGTGCCAGGGTCAACAAGATTCCCCGAGGGACCGTTCCTCTCTGGGCGACCCGCCTGACCGGATTCATCGACGTTCAGCAGAGCATGCTGTTCTGGATGGTGTGTGCCTGGTCGGACGACTTCACCGGCGCGGTGGTGGACTGCGGTTCGTGGCCGGATCAGGGGCGAAATTACTTCACGTTGTCGGGTGCGAC
>CAIUHT010000867.1 GCA_903898975.1 uncultured Planctomycetaceae bacterium | reverse complement strand
GGCGAAGGGCGGCAGCCGATGTCCCCCGAGCAGAAAACCGACCTTGCGGCCCTCAGCAAGACGCTGCAGTGCCTGTTGGCCGAACATGGCTTCACCGATCAGCCTGTCGGTGGCTGCCCGGTCGGTCGCTCGGCGGTGTCGGGCTCCGATCGCGTCGAAATCGACGCCATCGTGCGAAACGTCGTGGCCGAACTGAAACGCCGCGGTCTCGCCTGATCCGGCAAACCCTGGTTTGGGAGCGTGCCGCGGCTGCCCACTCGCGCGGTCTGAGATTTCCCCGGGGTCTCAACGTCGGTGAGAGCCCCGTGACGGACCCAATCGGGCACAGTCCTGGCCCGGTCTGCCTTGCAGGCTGCCGAAGTCGCCACCAGGTGGCCGACCCAGGCTGAGCGATCAGGATGGTTCAGCGTTCTGCAGTCGCTGTGCGAATTGGGCCAAATGTCGCAACGACAGGTCGTCCAGCGGTCGCGACGTGCCCTGTCAACCGGCGGCGTTGGCGGCCGCCGGAGCTGCGGGCGTCTCATTCGAGGCTGGCTCGCCACCGGTCGCTTTGGATCCCTTGGTCGGACGCTTCGCCCGGGGAGTGCGGGGTGTCTTGGGGCGGGGCTGAACACCAGCCGCTTCGTCTTCCGCGATCTCCTTCAGTTCCGTCACTTCGTCCCTCAGGTCGAGAATTCCCTCCGGGCCGAAGTGGACCGTGATGATTTCGGCGGTGTCGTCGCACAGTCGCTTGATGCGTGCCTCGGTCTGTTTGTCCCGTTGGTCGCGAGCCAGTTTCAGGGCCGGGGAGCGAATGGTGTTCAACTCGGCCAGCAGGGCCGGTGGCTTGGCTCCTTCCTCAACCCGCTTGATCAGTTCCTCGGCTCCCGCGAAATCCTTGTCTCCCGCGCGCTTGCGGGCGGTCGCCATCTGCACCGCCCGCTGGGCCGCCAGGTCGACCAGCCGGGCCTGCAGCAGGGCGATGTCCCCCTCGACCTGCAGCCGCAGGGAATCATCGGAGAGTTCGAGTTCCTCGTGCTCACGGAGACCGGGCACCATGGGGACCCGGCCCAGGAGTTGCGACCCGCTGTAGACGAACAGCCAGACCGCCTTGCCCGGAGTCGTGACCGAGGTGGGGAGGCGAAACTCGCCCCGTCGATCGGACACGAGCCGGGCCAGGGGTGGGGGAGGGCTTTGCCCTTCGGCGGGCGGGGGAACATAGCGTTCCGCCTGCACCAGCACCTCGACGCCCACAATCGGACGCCGGGCCGGGGGACGGGTGCGGAGTCGCACCGTGGTCGAATCGGCTCCGATCGGCACCCCCAGTGCGACCGCCTCAATGCGCCGTCGGCGGGCCGAAATGGCGGTGCGGAGCCCCGAGACCGGGGTGGCCCCGGCGGTCCCCCGGTCGGGATCCTGCTCGCCACACACCAGGTACGTCCACGGAATCCGCTGGACCCGATCGACCAGTCGCTCTTTGGTCAGGTACCGGTAGTACGGTTCAAAGACAGTCCCGGTCGAGAGTGGAGCCCAGGCGGAATCATGCGGCGGAGTGTGGGTGCCGCGACCATGCAGCGTGATGACCCCTTCCTTGGTCTGCTCGACCACGGCGACCGGTCGAAAGACAGCCCGCAGGCACCCCACCAGGGTGGCTGGCACCTCGGCATCGGCGGGAGTCGACCGCGAGACCAGTGGGCCGATGCCGCGGGTAGAGGCATCCCATTCCCGGGCCCGGCAGACTGTCTGTCCCAGCTCGCGATCGACCGAGGCGAGCAGGATCTTGTCGAATTCACCCGCCTGGAACGGGACGAACTGCTCACTTGAGAGTCGGTCGAGATCGCCCGCGGACGAGACCAGACGTTCGGTTGGGGTCGCCTCGCTCACCTGGAGAAAACGCCCCACCTGCCCGCGGAGCAGGACCAGGATCTCGTCGCGGAGACGAGCTTCGGCGGTCGCCGAATGCCCAGCTCCCAGGTCGATTCGCAAATCAATGCGGACGCGATACGGGCGCATCTCCGGAGGGGGCGGCGGAGGAGGGGCCGGCGGTCGAACCGGTGTCTCACTTCCGGCGGGAGCCCCAGGCGTACCTGACCCTGCCGTGGCTGCCTCGGGCGTGGCTGGTGTCGTGGAGACGGCGGTTCCCGATGTTGGCGACTGAGTCGGTGCGTCACCTGCCTGGGTCGCAGGTGCGGAGGCTGGCGCCTCGCCCGTCTGTCCCGCCTCGGTGGCGGCCGGCGCCTCTGCAGCGGGAGCCTGTGCGGCATTCGGACGACCAGCCGGTGGAGGCGTGCCGGGTGGCCCAGCCTCTTGTCCGCGAACTCCCCACCCCACAGCCAGCAAGCACGCAGCGAGCATGCCGGTAAGCCACCTCAGTCCACGTCCCGTTCGAGGCACGTGGTCGGCCGGGGCGCGTGAGCTGGACGACCGGGACTGAGTGGGGTCGGATGCGACACCGTTCGAAGGCTCGGGAAACAACAGCGGGCTCATGGTGCGTTGTCCCTCGGATACCACGGGTCCAGCTTCCAGCGGTCCACCTGCTGGTAGCAGCGAATGGGCTGCTCGGGCATGTTGCGGATGTTGCGTCGGCACAAGAACCGATCGTCCAGTTCCCACAGGGGAATCATCGAGACCTCGGCCCACAACTGGCGATGCAATCGCTGCATGATCTGCGTGATGCTGTTCCAGTCTCCCGCCCGGTCGAGCTCCAGCAGATCGCGCCGCAGCCAGGCGGGAAGCTGACCGTACGACTCGATCGACGTCGAGTTCGACAGGGTCAGCAGCGGGCCAAGTTCGGCGGCGGGTTCGGCCAGGGTCTCGGTCCGGTACACCAGATCCCAGGCATCACTCTCGACTGCGGGCAACGGCTGGTCGGGACCCGGGGAGTGGACGGTGCACGTGACCCCGATCCGTTTCCAGGCGGTCGCCAGGGCCTGGCAGGCGGCGATGATTTCCGGTCGGCCGCGCACCACAGCTTCAGCTCGGGAAGCTCGGCATCCAGTTCCCGCTCGGCGGTCCGAGCCAGCGAATATCCCAACGCCGTGTCGTACTGATGCGGTGCGACGGTGCCCGCATACGCATAACTCTTCGTCGGCCACGGGGCCGAGGTCAGTCGCCCCAGTTCTCCCACTGGTTCCTTCAGGAAGACCTCTTCGAGGATCCGCGTTCGGGGCAGACCGTAGACCAGGGCCCGCCGCAGGGTCCGCAGCCGCAGTGCAGGCTGCCGGGGATTCATCAGCAGCATGTGCGTGGTGGGCAAGCCGTAGGTCTGCACAAAGTACTCTTTGCGGGGTTCCAGTTGCCGGACGGTCGACAGGGGGACGGTCGGCAGCATCGAGACTTCCCCGCGGAAGAGTCCCTGCAGGGCGGCCGCCGTGTCGGGATAGAACCGCTCGACCACCTCGGCCATGTGGTATTCGGTCTGACCGTCGGGCTGGGCATAGGCTCGCTGGTAGCGAAACTCGCTTTCCGACTGCTGGGTGATGGTCATGGGAAAGCTGCTCTGCGTGGGAGTGGTGGTCGC
>CAIUHT010000866.1 GCA_903898975.1 uncultured Planctomycetaceae bacterium | reverse complement strand
GGCTCGGCATCGAGATCTGCATGCACATCTGCGCGGGCTGGTCGTCCTGCGGCGGGCCCTGGGTGAAACCGGAGTTCTCGTTCCGCGTGGTAGCAACGCGCTGAGAGTCCGCCTGTTGTGCCGGGGGCTGCGGGGTGGACGGGTTTATCACCGTCGGGCCGGGCCGCCGCGGTCGGACTGATGCTCCATTTCCGATCGTCCGCGGCGACTTATGAGCGGGCGAATGCTGTTCGCGGCATTCCCTGGGCACGGTCACCCGGGTGCTGTCGCTCGACAGAGTCGAGGCTGAGAAGACCGGTCTGATTGGAGTCCCGGCAGAGAGAGCGTGAATTCCCAAGTCTTGGCGGGGGAGTCGTTCGCCCCTCATGCGGCGGGTCGCATCCCTGGGCCACATGGTTTTCGACGCGCCCAGTCGCGGCGTGCGAAATGGTGCCGGACGTCGCCCCGGCGGGAGAGACACGCTTCAGGAACCAGGCACTGCGACGCGAGATCTTCCGGAAAAAAGTCGGTGATCTCGGGACGTAAAAAAAGCAAGAGCGACCGGAGGGAGAGGATTCCGGTCGCTCTTGCCGTTTGCGGGGCAGTTTTTTACTGCCCGACTCTCAGACTGTATCGAGTCATAGGGAGAGTTTCAATACCAAAATTGGTTTTTTCAATTTCTTGTGTTACTCGTTGATTCATCGGAGACTCCCGATAGCGATTCTGGGTGGGTAGGGCGGGTCGGTCTGACTGGCAGTCGCCATGGGTTGCTTTCGCGGGGTAGACCTCGCAAATTTGGGCTCGCACCTTGCGGGATGGATGGTGGCCGGTCGGTGAAAATATCTGAAAACATCGGGAAAAACAGTGGAATTCCCGAGGGAGCACCCAACAGTGGAGGGAGAGGCTCCCTCCGCTGTCGAGTTGTTTCGCACGGTTCAGCTTGCTGATGGGAGGCCCCACTCTCGGTGAGGTGGGGCCGGAGATTTTTATAGATTCGGTCTTGGATTCGATTAGGTATTAATGATCGAAGACCTGCTTGTCCTGATGGCGTTTTGGCCGCCTGATGTTGTCTGCAGCGCAAGGCAGGGTCCCCTGTTGCCGGCGATCATTGGTTCGGATGAGGGCTGAGGATAGTTTGGATATCCGTTGACCAGTCACCGGCAACGCCGATTCCTGACGAGGTCGGGGGTTGGGTGCCCCTCCGTCGGCTGGTTCAGTCACGTTAGAATCTGGGCGGGTTTCCCGCTTGGGCGCGAGATTCGGGAAGCGAGGGCTTTAGTCCCAGCGGTTCGAGGGAACGGTCCCCATTCCTCCCGCGTTGCTGGTTCCCATTTCATTGGCGTCCCACTTTCAACCGGCTGCCGACATGCTTTTCGATCGTCTCGTTGTGTGGCTGGCCACTGGGTTTGGGGCGGGTTGGTTACCGAAGGCGCCGGGGACCTGGGGTTCGGCCCTCGCGTTCCCGCTCTTCTACCTGCTGGCACTGGCTCATCCGCTGGCCCCCCTGACCGCCACGGTGCTGGGGTTGCTGTTGGGAATCCCCCTCTGCACCAAGGCTGCCCGACTGCTGGGAAATGCCAGTGACCCGGGAGCCATCGTGTGGGACGAGATTGTGGGGCAATGGGTGGTGTTGCTGGCAGTCCCCCCTTCCCCGGGGAACTGGGTGCTGGCCTTTCTGCTGTTTCGGCTGTTCGACACCACCAAGCCGTGGCCGCTGCGACGGTTGGAGCAACTACCCGGCGGGCTGGGCATTATGGCCGACGACCTCGCCGCCGCCGCCGCCTCGGCCGCCGTCCTCTGGGCCAGCCTGCAGATCCTCCCCGACTCCACGGGGCTGTAAGGGTCT
>CAIUHT010000865.1 GCA_903898975.1 uncultured Planctomycetaceae bacterium | reverse complement strand
CCGCCGCATCACGACACTCAACCCGCAGAAAGATCTCTGCAGGCAGGTTGACTGTCGGTTGCCACTGATAGCGGCCCGAGTTCGTCAGCCCGCTGGCAAGGGTGGTCCAGGGACCAGCGGGGCGTTCGGCGTACGAAAGCCCAATGGGGAATTCCGCGGGATGTTCATCCCCGGCCTTCCAGGTAACGTCGAACTGGGGTTTGCCCTCAACGACCTGCAGAACAACGCCTAGCAGGTCCAACTCGGGTGCCCGCTGGTCGACCAACACCTTTTGGGTCGGCGGAGTGCCATCTCGAGGAAGAGGCAGACCTTGGCCGGATCTGTCTCGAACAATGAGCTGCAGGCCGTATTCACCCGGCTCGGGGACTTCGACCAGAAAAGGACTGCGACGGTCATCGTCGGTGCCATAAAGCTGCCACGTCGCGCCGTCGTCGTTCGTCAGGTAAAGTTCCACCGAGGCGATGTCGTCGGGAGCGACGGACCGCAGCACGTATTTCACTTGAAACCGCAATGAATTCACTAGCCGGGGCCCCCGTCCCGCTGGAGGAGACGCGGCCCCCCCAACCGACGGCGGTGTGGCCGAGGTGACCTGCGCGGGGATGCGTGCAGGAGGTCCCCCAACGACAGTCCGCGGGGGTGCCTGCTCGGAGTTCAGAGACGACAGCGACTCTGCCGGAGGAGTGGCGGCTACTTGCGACGGCTGAGCCGCTCGGGCTTGCGCCCGGAGGCGCCCGGCATCCGGGAATTCGGTCGCCATCCTCAGTGGGTCTCCCGCTTCCATACCCCGGATGCCTTGGGCAACACGCTCACCGCGACGAACTCCCGCCCCCCCGGCAGGCCCCTCGACCTGCAGCGACTTCTGAACGCGAGTCTCGTTGCGAGCCGCATCAGAGACGGTCAGTTCGACGGTGACCAGTCCCCCCTGATTGATCCGGATGTCATGCTGATGACGCTGCTGGGGAAGTGGCGACAGGCGGGTCCACTCCTGGTTTCCTGTCTGACGGTAGCGGAGACGAAAAGTACTCATCTCCAACTGCTCGTCGGAAATCTCCCAATCCACGTGCAGCGTTCCCGGGCTCGCCTGGGTGAGATTCAATTGCACCTCGGGGGGATCGGCATCGACGCGGACGCGAAGCCCGGGGCGAGGCTTGCCCGGTGGATGCTGTCGCCCATCCCTGTCGATCATCCGCAGGCTGAACCAGTAAGAACCCGATCCCGGTGCCTGAAAAGTGAAGCGTCCCTCAGTGGGTGGCACCGACTGAACGCGCCGCCAGGTTGCTCCCTGATCCCGCGATTCCAGCAGTTGCACCTCGCTGGCACCTGCCCGTGCCAGTTCTTCGGCTTCGAATGTGAACGGAATCTTGAACCGCAGCTTGTTGGTCAACTGCTCACCGGTAGGAATACCCTCGGCGGCACTGGCCATTCGAGCCAGTATCCAGGCCACCAGGCACAGAGAGGCCAGCAACCGAGTCTTCATAACGCGGGGGTCCGAGCAGTTCATCTCGAAGTCTCCGGGCAACCTGTTGTGCAAGGGCGGAAAACCATTCCCCCCATTGCTGCAGCCTAGCCCGGATTCCAACACCTGGGGGCCTCCGAGATCGGTCTGCATTCACGACCAATCACCGTTCGCCTGACGCCTTTATCGGAAGCACTGCCCTCCCCCGCTGTACTGGTGGCTCCGGACGACCCGAGCAGCGAACTCAGGCAGTTCCTGCCGGGCCTGCCGATTGCCCCGGTTGTGCCGCAGGCACCAGGGCCCATACGCATCGACGGGGCACACCACGCGGCATCGCAGTCTCTCTCCAGCTCACATAAGACGCCTGTGGCCAACAACTTGCGGCACCATGACCGACAATTGAAATTCCTGCACGCCGCGAGTCGGTCGCAGGGCTGCCTATCTTGAGTGTTTTTTGAATTTGGCATATCACCCCGCTCCCGTCTGAAATGCTCCCCGTCGCTCCCCTTAACCTGCCTTGGGGCTGGCCAGTCGCTCTTCCCTCCCCGCGTCCCTCCCTCAATTCCTCCTGTCGAAGATGCCTGCCATGCGCCCTCTCGCGACTTTGCTGTGCCCCGGCCTGGCCGTCGTGTTCTGGCTGCTGGTCGCCCCGCTCTCCGCCAGGGATCGGCTCCGCTTCCCTTACACAACCACTGTCACCCAAGACCGGGCCGAGGTGCTGGCGGGGCCCGGCAGCCGGTTCTACACCACCTCGCGACTGAAACGGGGCACTCAAGTGACCGTCCATCGCCACGATCCGGGTGGATGGGCCATGATCGCTCCTCCTACCGGCAGTTTCAGCTGGATTCCCGCCAGTGACGTGCGGGTGACCGCTCCAGGTCAGGGGGTTGTTGTTTCCGCGAAGGTCGATGTCCGGGTCGGAGGCTCCGAGACCAAGCAGCGGGATATCTTTCAATCCCGACTCTTCGAGGGAGACGCTGTTCAGATACTCGGGGAACAAAAGCTGCCCGCGGATGGAGAAACGCCGCCGATGCGATGGTTCCGCATTGCCCCTCCCCGAGGAGAGTGGCGCTGGATCGCTGTCGCTCAGTTAGCCCCCGTTAAGCCAGCTGGAAAGAGTCGCTCCATCATTCCCGCCGGGGGCTTCGTGGACGAAGAAGAGCCCGCCCCCACAGGCTCGGTCAACATGCCTGACGAGCCGGGCTTTCGCGATCCTGGGGCAGTCACGGGCACTGGCTCACCCGCCCCAACCTCAAACTCCCGCGCCACCCCCGACTTCACCGACGAACTGGAAGGCCTGGACGGCCCTGCTCCTCCCAACACTTCCGCCGCCGACGAGCCGAACCCACCTCCCGAAAGGATCGATTCCGCTCCGTCCAATCGGGCGTACGTCGATTCCGAGACCGACAGCTTGAGGCAGAGGTCGCGGAATGAGTCCCTCGCTCCCCGCCGCTCCAAGCCCTCCACTACCACCACCCCCAGTGGTGGCGACGACCACCTGTTTGAATCGCAGTTGCACGCGATCGAGAATCTGGACCGTGAGGTCCGGGGACTCGCGGCTATGGAACCCATGACATGGGACCTCGACGGACTCGAGCAGGCATATCGTCGACTGCAGGCCGAGGTCTCAGACCCTGGTCTGGCTGAAATGATCAACGACCGGCTGGCCCGCCTGAACACCCATCGGCGTGTACAAGACCAACGACTGCAAATGCGGGAGGTCATGATGCAGACCGAGCGACGCGATGCCCAATTGGTCGCAGCACGCCAACTGGGCATCCCGCCGAATTCTATCGTCACCCCCCCCGCCCCGGTTCCTCCCCCCAAAGTTGGTCCGCTGGCCGGTAGCCACTCCGGCCCGAACGCACTCGCTCAAGGCTCCGGCGGCGCGAACGCCACCCCCACGTTCGATGGCGCGGGAATCATCGCGCCCGCCGGGCGTACCGGCCTCCCTCCTTTCGCCCTGGTGGCTCCCTCAGGAAAACTGCTGGCCTATCTCGCTCCCGCACCGGGGGTCGATCTGCGCAGCTGGGACCGGCGCGAAGCCGGTGTGTCGGGCCGCAGGGTCTTCGACCCCCGACTGCAGGCCGACGTGATTTCCGTGACCGCAGTCAGTCCAGTCCGGCTCATGAGATAACGCTCGAAGCACACGACCGGTTCACCACAGGGCATATATTCAAGCTCACAGACCGCTCCACCGGCGGTCAAAGGGAGGTGAACTGCTTCATGGTCGGGCGCTAGTCACGGCGACTCGTCGGGACTCATCACATCACGAACAGCAGCGATCGCCACCTCCACCGCTTCGACAGCTTCACGACCTCTCAGCCGGACGCCACCCCCAGCCTTCCGCGGTGCGCCAGGCTTACGACTGGTCCGATTCTGGTTTCCCAATCGGGGCCGGCTGTCCGGAGGACTTTCCGGGTGTCGGCTTGGCCGGCAAGGAGGGACTGGCCGGTTTCTCTCCCACGGGCTTTTTGGTCGTGGGCTTCTCTGCCGCACCGTTCCCTACGGCGGGCTTTGCAGGAACAGGCTTCAGTTCAATCACGACAGGAGTTCCCTTCGCTGGGATCCGTTCCGTCCAAGCTTCGAACGACAGTTCAGCCGCCTCCTTGCTGCTGGCCAGGGCCAGGTCGAGCATAGACTCGGCGAAATTCGACACGCAGATGTATTGCCCTTCCTCCGCCGCATAAGTCTTCTGCCCTGTCGTCTCATCGACCGCCAGGTTGCTCCCCACGAACACCCACTCGGCTTTCAGGCCTCGGGGCTGGCCGCGTTCGTGGAAGTATTCGATCGCTGCGGTCCATGCCTTGTCTTTCGACATCGCCAGAAACGAGTCCCGCTCCTTCTCAGACATCGGCCCGTACCACAACAGGTCACGCTGTTTGCGGTCGTAGCGGAGGGAGGAGTCTTCGGCGAGCGAGACTCCGGCAGGCAACCGCTCCAGCGGGCGAACCCAGAAGCGGTTGAGCGTTTCACGGATCCAGGCCTGAGCGGGAGCCGATTGCCGCTTGCCCTCGGGATCTTTCCAATTCAATCCAATTGAGACCGTCTGCCCATGAGGTGGGCGAAACTCGGGTTGATACACGGCGGGCCCACCCGGTGACGCCTTCAAGGCCAGCAACGCGGTGTGAATGACAAACGCATCGGCATCGATGGACAGAATCGACTCATGCTCCTTGGACCGCCGACGGCAGGCGAGCATCTCCAGCCCTCCCTGTCGCAGACAGACCTCGGCCATCACCAGGACCCGCTTGCCGGTCTTGTCGAGCCGGACGGTTCCACTCTTGTTCAAAGCGACAGTCCCCTCAAGGTCGGTGTTGGTCAAAACGTCGGCCATCGTCGCTGGCGGCTTTTCGGGTGCCCCATCCACAGGTGACCCGGCCTGGGCCTGTGCGAACGCTGCCGTCGTCATCCAGCCCAAAACCCAGCACAGTGCCAACCCAAGCGCGCCGCATCCAAGGCGGCTCCCGCTCCCAAGCACGGGCATTTCTCGTCCCTCCAAGAATTCAACTCGCTCCAGCGCCATCGAGTCACCCTGTCTCCCGAGATCTACTGAAACGGAGAATCGGCTTCCAGTCAGTATCGACGACTGTCCGCAGCCACTTAGTCCAGCAAAGCAGTTTCCGAGCCCATGGTCGAATCGTGGCGGAATTGCACCGTTCACTCTCACGATTGCAACTCCTGCCACGCTTTGCAGAAGACGTCCCGGATCACCTCATCATACAGCACGAACCGCACCAACTCAGGCGATTCGTGCTCCGCCTGCCAATGCCTGACCGTCCTCAGCATGGCCCCTGCGGCCCGATCGACCGGGTAGCCGTATACACCACAACTCAGCGCGGGGAATGCGATTGAGCGACACCGCTGTTTGTCAGCCAGACTCAGGCAGGCCCGCACCGCCGAGACCAGCAATGCTTCCTCTCCCGCACCGCCCCCCTGCCAGATCGGCCCCACTGCGTGGAACACGAACCGGCAGTTCAGATTGCCCCCCGAAGTCAGGACCGCCTCCCCCGTGGGACACCCTCGGGGATCGTACCGACGCAATTCCGTCATCAAGGTCGGTCCACCCCGGCGATGAATCGCCCCATCCACTCCCCCCCCACCCACCAGTCGGCTGTTGGCGGCGTTCACAATGGCATCAACCTGCTGCTGCGCGATATCGCCACACGTCAGTTCCACCCTGCGAGTTTCCTGGGTCCCACTCATTAGTATGACCTGAATGTTGCTGAACCTGGGGCCAAACACAGTCAAACACCACACCAAACTCCGACCGAACACCCACGTACGGGCCAATCTTAGACGCCCCTCACCCCCAATCGCCTCTCCGACTGGCCACCCAACCAGTCCGGCAGGGGCCGCTCCGTGACTTTCAGAGTTCGCAACAGCCTGGATTCACCCCCGCCGCAACCAGTCATCGCGCCGATTGATAGGCACAATCACCCCAAACCGTCGATCTGTTGGAACCACGCCTTGGTCGCGACGGCCCTCCATCAATTTCCCAGCCAGAACACTTCAACTGCTCCTCAATGCCGATTATACTCTGTCCCCAGCGGGCGGCTTTCGCCGCACTCGGCGGAGTAGCTCAGGTGGTTAGAGCAGTGGAATCATAATCCACGTGTCGGGGGTTCAAATCCCTCCTCCGCTACTGAAGACGGTTTGTCGGCTTCCGACTTGAAACAAGACCCAGCGGCATTTCAGCCAACCGGGTGATCTTGGTCCATCTCGCCTGGTTTTAGGCCCCCAAGACACTGCGTTGGTCGCAGGTTGCTGGTCGCGTGCGATATCCATCGCCCCCTGTCTCTCGGGTGTCTGACCGCGCCCATCCCGACCTGCCGATCGCCCCCGCAAATTCTGCGTTAATGCGTGGGTTTTCAGGGCAGAGTCAGACACATCCCTCTTTAATCGTCGCCTCCCCGAAAGTGGCTCGTGACGGCCCCCGGCCATCGGGCTCAGGCCGCGCTGGCCGGCCTCCCCGCCCCTGACCGGGTGACTCACGATCCCTGTCGCGGTAAGCTCAAGGCCATGAGCTACGAAGATCTGCTGACTCTCATTCCCAGCCACAGCCTCGAAGACTTCCCCACCGAGCTCGGAGAAGCCGAGGCCGCGTCGCTGCTGAACGCGTTCGCGGTCCCCTGGCACCCGCATCTCCTGGCTTCGGCCCGCACCCTGCCTCGGTGGCATCGTGCCGACGACCCGCCCGACGCCTCGGTTCGCAGGTTGATCTTCGTCCCATCGCACTGTGAAGGGTGGCTCCCCGCCGACTGGGCCACGCGTGCCGAGTCGGGCGGTTGCGTGCTGGTGCGACACCTCTCCGATCGAAAGGAGATGTTGGCCCGGGCCCTGGCCCCACTCGGTGACCTGCCTCCCGTCGACCCAGATCTCGCCGCCGACTTCCTTGCCCTCGGCTTCTGCCACCTGCAGATCGAGTTGCTGACGCGCAAGATGCGAAACTACGGCAATCTCGATGAAGCGTTGCTCCGCCGTGAAGCGGTCGCCGCGGCCGAGGCGGCTCTCGCGCAAGACCATGACGCTGCCCGGGCTCGCCTGAAAGAATGTTTTGAAGTCCTGCGAGAGGCTCGGGACCGGTTTTATCCCGTGGACTGCTGGTTGGTGGATGTCTGCCTGGTGACTCCCACGATGGCAGGATCCGAACTGCAACGGGTCCTGGACCGGCCACTGCCCGTCAACCTCCTGATCTCGGCCCAGGACCTCGACCAGATTGCCACCGGGCACCCAGAGACCCTGGCCCGCATGGCCGAGGGGGTTCGGGAAGGCTGGATCGCGCTGGTCGGGGGAGATCTCGGCGAGCAGCCCCTGTCGCTGTGGCCGGTCAATTCGATCTTGTGGCAACTCCAGGAGGCTCAAAGCATCGCCCAGCGGCACCTCGGACAACCAGCCCGAGTGTGGGGTCGTCGCCGGTTCGGACTGTTCCCCCTTTGGCCCCAGGTGCTGAAGAAAGCAGGCTTCGCGGGGGCGCTCCACCTGGCGCTCGACGACGGTTTTTATCCCGACCAGGAGTACACCAAGTTCCGCTGGGAGGGGGTCGATCGCAGCTCCATCGACTCGATTTCCCGCATTCCCCTCGCCGCCGACGCCGCCACCAGCTACCTGCGATTTCCCACTCGCATGGCCGAGTCGATGGATCACGATCATACCGCCGGGATCCTCTTCGCCCGCTGGCCACAGGTCGAATCCCCGTTCCTCGACGACCTCCGCCGCATGCATGGTTACGCGCAGGTCCTCGGACGTTTCGTGACCCTCACGCACTTCTTCGACCAGACAGATTCCGCGACCACCTCGGCGAGCCCCGCGCCCCGGGAGTATCTGACCCCCTTCCTGTTCCAGGCGGTGGCCCGCGAAGAGGCGAACAGCCTCAGCCGGGTCAGTGCCCGCATCGCCCGCCGGGACGCGCTCGACCGCGCGTTGACCCTCCGCAACCTGGCCGCGCTGCTCGCCGGGCGGACTGCGGTGGTCGATCGGGGTGCCGAACTCGAACGCAGTCTCGAACTCCTGGCGGAAGATGTGCCCCTCGCCGACGCGGCCACCCAGGCCACCGCGCTGGAGGCGTTCGCGCAGGAGTCGGGCGAGGCACTGGCGCGACTGGTGCTGCATGGGGCTGGCGATCGCCCGGGTTGGCTGGTATTCAACACCCTGGGCTTCGCCCGGACAGCGGTCGTCGAACTTCCCCCGCATGCCTCCGCACCGGCTCCACTGTCCGAGCAGGGGCGGGTCCAATGGGCTCCTGAAAAGGGTCAGCGACAGCTTGTGGTCAACCTGCCCCCCTGTGGTTTTGCCTGGGTTGCCGCCGACACCCCCAATTCCTCCCCGGCAGGCGACTCGAAGTCGCTGCCACTCGCCTCCCCCGCGCTGCTGCAGAATGAGTTCTTCGAAGTCCACCTCAACAGCCAGACCGGTGGAATCGCCAAGATCAAGGAATACGGTCGCAAGCCCAACCGCCTCAGCCAGCAGTTGAACTACCGCTTCGCCCGCGAGCGAACCTTGAATCAGCCTCCCGGGCCGGGGCTTCCGCCTGAACAGGTCAAATCGCATTACGCCGAGGCACGACACCGCAGCACCGAGGTGCTCTCCACTGGTCCCACGCTGGGGCAGGTTCAGACATCGGGCGAGATTGTCGACCAACAGACGGGACAGAGGCTGGCCGAGTTTCGGCAGACGATTTCGATCTGGCGCGGACGCCCGGTGATTGATCTGATTTTCGAACTGACCATCGACCGCATGCCCGATGGCGAAGGTTGGCACAACTACTTCACCTCCCGCTTCGCCTGGAACGACGAGACAGCGGCCCTTTCGTGTCTCTACCAGGGAGGAGTGCACGCGGCCGCGGATGAGCGTCTCGAAAGCCCCTGGCTGATCGAGATCGCGACTCCCGAGCACCGGACCACCCTGCTCCCCCGCGGGCTCCCCTTCCATCGCAAGAGTGGCCCCCGCATGGTCGACTCGATCCTGGTGGTCGCCCACGAAACACAGCGTCGTTTTCACTACAGCATCGCGCTCGACCAGAACTATCCCATGCAGGCGGCCCTCGATGTGCAGACCCCGCCGCTGCTGCTCCCAACCCAGGCTGGTCCTCCCCGAGCTGGTCTGGCTGGCTGGTTCTGCCTGGTCGAGCCGGCCAATGTGCAGTTGCAGCAACTCACTCCCGTGCGGGGTGAGTCCCCCACGACGCCTGGCTCCGCGGTGCCCGTTGTGGGCTGCCGCATGCGGTTGCTCGAAACCGAGGGACGCCCGGTTCGGGCTCAGCTGCGCTGCGTTCGGAACCCGGTGGAGGCCCGGCAGGTCGATTTGACCGGCGGGACTCTCGCCCCACTCACCCTGCAGGGCGACAGCGTGCTGATTGACCTGACCGCCTACGAAATCGCCGACGTCGAAGTGCTGTTCACCTCGCGATCGTAGAGCGGGCGGCGTGTTTCGGCTCGCTGCTACTTCCGCAGCCACGGTTCTGCGGTAGCCCATCCCGGGCCAGGCTGGGAGTTCCCTGACCCGAAGCGCACGCAGGCCCCCAAGTTCCTCCGGCGAATTGGCTCCCGGCAACTTTCCGCCTTCGGGCGTTTTTGCGACAATTCGCGAGCGGTGACCCAGGCATCCCCCAGGGTCGGCCCCTCCCGCACCAACATCCGGGTGCTCGTGGTGTGGCAAGCTTCCCTTCAAGGGGTGCTCGAGGACTCGGCGGATTGCCGGGGAGAATGCCCCGGGTTGTTGCCCGGCCGCAGCGGATCGGTGGTGGTTGTGTCGAAGGTTTGAGAACGCGCGATGATTGTGACGATCGACGGACCGGCGGGAGCGGGCAAGAGCACCGCGGCCCGCTGTCTGGCCCGCCGGCTGGGCTTCCGGTTCCTGGACACCGGAGCGATGTATCGCGCCGTGACCTGGGTCTGCTGCCAGGCGGACATTGACCTGACCGATGCCAACGCCGTGCTCGACGCCGCACGTGGCATGCAGCTGGACCTTGGGGACGACACCGTCCACGTCGCTGGTCGGGATATCTCGGCTGCCATCCGGACGCCCGAGATCACCCGCGAGTCGCGGCATGTCGCGGCGAACAACGCCGTCCGGGCCCACCTCATCGAACGTCAGCGCGAATTCGCCCGCGACCGGAATGTGGTGACCGAGGGACGCGACCAGGGAACCATCGCTTTCCCCCACGCCGAGTGCAAGTTCTACCTGGTCGCCGATCCCCAGGAACGGGCCCTTCGCAGGCAGCGCGAACTGGCGGCCCGGGGACAGCAGGTCGCTCTCGAGGAACTGCTGCAACAGCAGACGCACCGCGATCAACGCGACGCCGAGCGCGAATTCGGCGCCATGCGTCCCGCCACCGACGCCCGCGAAATCGACACCTCGAACCTCACCCTCGAACAGGTCATAGACAAATTGGAGCGGATCGTTCGCGAACGACTCGCAAACCCCGGCCACTAGCCTCCCCGCCCTCTCTTTCCAGGCGCACCCATGCAGTCGCATCGTCGGTCGTTTCTCAAAACCACCGCCCTCGGCGGGCTGGGCCTGACCTGCCCTGGAACCACCGGGTTGAGTGCCGCCCCTCCCGAAAACACGCCAGCCGGCCCCGTTTCGCCAGCCAATCCACAGGCCGCCTCCGCCCCGCCCGCCGCCAGGCACCGCCCCGAGTTTGTCACGGAACTCTTTCTCGACAATCGCTGGATCGAATCTTCCCCGGGCGTCAGTCGCCGGTTGCAGCCACCCCGCAAGCACCTGCTCAATCCAGTCATCCAGCCCCGCACCTGGTGCGAGGGAACGTACATCGAGCCCTATACCACCCTGTACGATCCCGACGAACGGCTCTTCAAGATGTGGGCCCGGGGCGGAAGCGACTCGAAGGCCGGCTTTGTCGGCGGCAATGCCGCCTGGATGCTGTACTACACCTCGCAGGATGGCATCCGCTGGCAGGCCCCGCACCCCGGGTTGCTCGAAGTCGCCGGGCGACGCGACCACAACATCGTGTTCGTCAGTGACCTGGTCCCCCGGCAGGTCGCCAGATTCCCGTATG